>JAQGPE010000621.1 GCA_028293225.1 Akkermansiaceae bacterium
GAAGCTGGACTTTGATGTAGAACTTGTCGGCCCCTCCGTTGGTATAGGTGACGCTGGAGCTGACATGCTCGCTGGCGGTGATCTCAGGCTTCGCGTCGAGATCGTCTGTGGTCACGCCGCTGCCCGCCGGCATGAGATCGACGATCTGATAGCGGTTCCCGAGGGTGAAGGAGGTCGAGAAGACTCCACCGATGCCGTCGCCGCCGCTTTGGATGGTCCAGCCGACGTCGCCGCCATTGGTGATGACCGTCCACCCGGTGGACATCGGACTTGCCGCCGTGCCGTTTGTGAGGAGATTGCCTCCGACCAGAGTGGCTTGGAGGGAAGGGATGAGGAATAGTCCGACGCAGGCGCACAGGAGCTTCCGAAGGACTGCCGGGGTCCGGTGGTGATGCCCGCGAGGCGCTGGGATATGCCGGGCGTCGCGGGTATTGTTGTTGGGACGAGACACAATCGCAAAATTCATGACTCCGAGTAGTTTTAAACTGAGGTTTTAGTGCAACCCGCCCGGCAGCAGGCATTGGGCCAAACCCTTGTTTCTCGAAGGCAAAGCGAAGGTATCTTGAGCCCTTTTCACGCACCCATGCGGGGCGGTTCTGGGATTTGTTTCAATGGATTACGGCCTCTCATCGTGAGTCATTTCGTCGGTGAAAGACGTCCGATCTGAATCCTTATCGCGGGAAGTGATTCTCTTGGGGTTCACGCCAACCGGGTCGCTCAGTGGCGGCGCTCCTAGCGATGAACGGAGCGGGCTTCCCGCGGTTGGTATCTCCGTTCTGCTTTCCCCGCGCTTCCCAGCGGCGGGGAATGAGTCTATGCCCCGGGCATGGCAAAACGTTCGCTGGCGGCGGCTTGGTATCTGACGGGGATCGGCCTGGCGATCGTGCTCGCCGGGGCGTTCTTCACCTGGCTGATGGGGCGGAGTTTCGCCCGGGCGGAGCGGATCGCGAGCTGGCCGAAGGTGCCGTGCGTGATTCTAAAGTCGGAGGCCGACCAGCGTCAGATCGGGCCGACGGAGGCGATGGAATACCGCTTTGCCGTGCTCTACGGCTACAACTGGCAGGGGAAAGCCTACGAGGGCGACCGCTGGAAGTTGCGCGGATCTCCCTGGCTGAGCCGCACCGAGCAGGCGGAGCTATTGGAGAAGAAGTATCCGGTGGGGATGGAGACGACCTGCCTGGTCGATCCGGAGAACCCGGCCAGCTCCCTGCTGGAGCCGGAGTCGAAAGCGCCGGGCTACTCCATCTGGTTTCCGCTGCTGTTCGTGGTCGGCGGCGGCGGGATGATCCTGGGGGCGTGGCGGCGAGCCAAGGATCCCACAGTCTGATCAAAGTCCGCTGACTTCCACTACGGCAAAGGCGGCCGGTGCGGTGGGATCAAGTTGTGACTCGATCACCACCCGCTCTCGCAGCGTATCGACCGGCGTCACGGTAGTGGTTTGTGCCGTCATGGCAACGAAGGAGCCTGCCGTCAGAGTGGCGGAAATCTTCGGGGTGTAGGTCAACCCGCCACCCATCCGGCGGATGAACTCGATGCGCAGGACGTTTCCGTCATTGCTGCCATTTCCGATGGAAATCGCGGGTAGACCCGAGACGCCGGAGCCCGGTGTCAGGGTGCGGTTGTCGGCGCTGGTCCCATCCAGAAAGAAGGCGTATTTCAGCAGATTGGCCACGCCATCGTTCCGAGGCACCGCGGTCGGGCTCGCGGCCTCGCCGGACAGACCGGCGGTGGACGACCAGGTGGCATAGGCGTCCCTATAAATGTCGCCCTGGGTCTTCAGTGCGGAGGTGGCGATGGCGAACAGCTCCCTGCCGTATGCGGCAGTGACGAGCGGGAAGTAGAGATTGGGTCCGGCCAGCATCAGCTTGCGGGAGGCACCCCACGAGCCCGGGTTGTCCATCAGTACCTCGCCGGTGCCGCCTGGGGTGCCATCGGTTTTCCAGAGCTTGAACGTGGAACTGCCGAGGAGAAAGTAGAGCGCATCGGGGGATGAGACGTTGTTTTCCGCAACGATGTTTTTGTCAGCGGTAGTGTAAAGCAGACCGCTGCCGGACGGAGTACCGTTGCTCCCCCAAAGCTGGAAGTTTGATTCGCCTTCGACCCAGAAGGCTGCCGAACTCCTGCCCGCCGCGCTGAGCGCCGGCATATAATACGGAGTCCTGCCGGAGGCTGAAGCCACCCGGAAGGTTCCCGCCGCGGTGCCGTCGGTACGCCACAGTTCGATCACCGAATCGAAGTACGAAGCGCGGCGGACATAAACCAGCCCGCCGGAGGAGGTCAGGGTGAAAATCTCCCCGGAAAAGCCGCCAGCGCTCATGGGCGCCAGCAGGTGGGTCCCCGCCGTGGTGCCATCACTGCGCCAGATTTCGGGGGCGACCGTGGATGTCTTCACGAAGATCACCTCATCCCCCAGCGCGGCCAGCCCTTCGGAGTTCTGGACGGTGGAACCACCAGTGCTCGCCGTTCCGGCAACGCTGCCATCGGTCTTCCAGAGCTGGCTCCAAATCTCGCCGGAGGAGCCGGTGGTGAAGTAGAGAT
>JAQGPE010000623.1 GCA_028293225.1 Akkermansiaceae bacterium
GCCAAGCCTCTGAAAAGACCAGTGAATTACTCATCTTTCAGATCGCCTCAAAATCGGACATATCTTTTGTATCCGCCTTGTTTTAAGATTTTTACCATTTCATCCAATCACTTATTTTTGAGATGAGCCTTTTTCATAGAACTCAGCAAAACCATGCATTTGTGCGAAAAGAACCCTTCTCTGAGTAAAGTGGAATTCTTCCATCTTTGGTCTGATTATTAGCGTTTTAACGCCACGGCGGCATCCAATGACCTGTCGGCATTCTTTATGAATGCCATGACATTAATTTCCTCTTTCTATCATTTCTCGTTGTCAGTTCATTTCGGTTAGAATAGCCAATCGTCCGCTGCTCACTTTCCCCCCAATGACGCGAGATGCATTTGACGCTTTGGTGTCCCGCCTGGATTCGTCCTGGCGCGGCCAGCCAGACCGGCTGATGTTCCGAACCATCGGCATGGGCGTCCTCGGCTATGCCGCCCTGCTGCTCGCCATCGGCGGAGGCCTTGCCGTTGCAGGGATCGCGGGTTGGTTGGTGTTCCAGCACGCGGACGACCTGCTGGGCCAGACCGCCGTGATCTTCGTTTTCGCCGGCCTGCTCTGGTCTTGGCTGGTCGTCCGCTGTTTATGGGTAAGACTGGAGAAGCCGCAGGGACTGCGGCTAACGGAGGAGGAAGCGCCCGAGTTGTTTCAACTTATCTCCATGACCGGCGCGCGGGCTGGAGGAATCCGGTTTCACGAAGTTCTGATCAACTCGAGCCTCAACGCTTCGATCGTTCAACTGCCCCGGCTGGGGGTGTTCGGCTGGTATCGCAGCACCCTGGTGATCGGACTGCCGCTGCTGCAGACGCTTTCGCCGATCGAATTTCAAGCGGTGCTGGCCCACGAGTTCGGCCATTCCGGCCAGAGCGACGGCAAGATCGGCAGCTGGCTGTGCCGGACCCGCTGCACCTGGGAGAAGGTGGCGGAGCAGATGAACGGAACTTCGCTCTGTCCCCTGTTCGCCAAATTTTTCCATTGGTTCTGGCCGCGCATCAATGCGCCGGCGCTGGTCCTGTCGAGGTCGAACGAGTTCTCCTGCGACCGCTTCGCCGCCCAGCTGACCTCCACGGACATTCTCTGCCGGGCGCTGCAGCGGCTGGCCATCCAGAGCCAGCGGGTCGACGAGGACTTCTGGAAGCCGCTGCTGGCAACCTCGCAGGACGTGCCGGATCCGCCCGCGAACACGGTGGAAAAGCTGATGCTGTTCCTGCGGCAGGCTCCGGATCCGGTGAAAGCCAGCCGCTGGTTGAGCACCGAACTGAAGTTCCGCACCAAGACCTTCAGCACCCATCCCAGCCTGGCCGAGCGTCTCGAACGCCTGGGCCGGCCGGTCGACCCCACCCAGGCGACTCCTCCTGCCGAGCCAGGCGAGACCGCGGCCGAATCCCTGTTGCCTGCGGCCCTGTTCGCCAGTCTGCAGAAGCAGCTCAGCGAACAGTGGAGCACCGCCGCCCGCGGCGAGTGGTGGATCAAGCACCAGGGAGCCAAGGACGGCGCGACCGAGGGCGCCCAGGGCCAGAACTCCCGGGAAATCCGCCAGGCCTGGAACCGGATCGCCGCGCTGGCCCGGCTCGATGGCCTGGCCAAGGTCCAGTCCGACATTCTCGCCCTGCTCACCCGCAAGCCTGACCACTGCGGCGCGCTGTTCCTGCGTGGCTGTCATCTGGCGAAAGAGGGCGATCCGCATGCGATCGGCTTTCTGGAGCGCGCGGCCAACGACCCGACTCTGGCGGTCCAGACCTTCGAGACGCTGGCCGAGTATCACGACCGCGCGGGCCAGAAGGAAGAACTCGCCGCGGTCCGGCGCCGCGCCGATTTGCACGAGCGGACCCTGCGCGCCGCGCTGGTCGAGCGGAATCACGTGGGCTTGCGCGACGCCTTTCTGCCTCATGCCCTGCCCGAATCGCAAATCGCGGCACTGACGGAAATCCTGGCCCGCAACTCCGTGATCCAGCGCGCCTGGCTGGTGGAAAAACATGTCCGGCACTTCCCGGCCTGGCGCCACTACCTGTTGATCCTGGACATCCGCTGGCCTTCCCTTTCCCGCGAGGATTCACGCACCGAAAATGCCTTCCTCTCGAAGATCCTGGATGAATGGGAGGTCGACGGCTACGTGCTGGCCCTGCGCATCCACCCGGAGAACCGCCGGCTGGTAAAAGTGATCCGCCATGGCTGCCCGGAGAGCGCCATCTACCGCCGCCCCTGAGCTGAGCGCCGCGCCGGTGATCGTCCAATAACCAGGGCAGCCTTGCCGGAAAGAAACCGGAGACTGCCCTGAATTCAAAATAGGTCCGGTGCCTTCGGTCAGGCGACCAGGGCACCCTGAACGCGCGAGCTGATCTGGTCGGCCAGGGTGATTTCGCCCTCGGTGCGGAGGAAGTCACAGTAATTGTCGGCGACCGCCTCGATGTCGGAGGCGTATTCCGGCCCGAGAGCCTCGAACGCGCCGAGCGCCTTTTCGAAGTGGCGGCGGGCCCAGGCCTTGTCGCCGGTATTGAGCAGCGCCAGAGCCAGGTTGTTGTGCGACTGCGCCGTGTCCGGGTGGGTCTCGCCGAAGATCTTGCGGCGGGTTTCCAGAGCGATCATGTGCATTTCGCGGGCCTGCTCGTGGAAGCCGGAACCCTGGTAGAGGGCGCCGATGTTGTTCGAGACGGAGGCGGTTTCCTCGTGGTCCTGGCCGAGTTCCTTGTGCAGGATTTCGAGGGCCTTGAGGAAGTGCGCTTCCGCACCTTCCACGTCGCCTTCGGTCTTCTTCAGGAAGGCGAGGTTGTTCGACATGGCGGCGATGTCCAGGAGTGACGGCGGATCGGCCTTTTCGAAGAACTCGATCGCCTGGGTCCAGAGTTCGGACGCGCGGGCGGTATTGCCGAGTTCGTCGTGCACGGCGCCGTAGCCTGCGTGCAGCCGGCCCTTTTGCACCACCCGGTCGGGGCGGTTTTCGAGTTGGTCGATCGCTCCCTTGTAGTCGTCGCGGGCTTCCTCGAGGTAGCCGAGCTTGCGGTTGAGTTCAGCCCGCACTTCGAGAGCGCTGGCGAATTCGTCGATGCTGTCCAGATCGCTGCTGAGGGCCTGTTGGGCCTTTTCGACAGCAGCGGTGGCGGCGTGGCGGGCTTCGTCGAGATCGCCTTGGGCGACCATTTCATCGACGCGCTCGCGAAGGATGTGAATCAGAGTTGCAGTTGGAGAGTCCATGGCAGTTGTATTTACTATTAATCACCGGAATCGCGTTCTGAAAAGGGGAAATCTTTGTTACCGGAAAGTCTCTCCAGCAATTGCTCTCTCTGGGGAGGGAGGCTGCCCAACATTTCCCGCAAGACGGGAGCAGCCTGCTTACGTTCGTG
>JAQGPE010000625.1 GCA_028293225.1 Akkermansiaceae bacterium
GCCGCGCTGATCTTCGACGAAGTCGATGCGCCCGACAACGAGCGGCCGGAAGTGGACCGCACCGAGCTGCGCCGGGTCCTGTTGGAATCAGTCCCGCCGGAAATGATCCGCTGGAACCACAAGCTCAAGGCGATCTGGCAGCAGGACGGAGGCGCGTGGGAGCTGGTCTTCGAAAACGGCGAACGCGGCGTCTTCGATCTGGTCGTCGGCGCGGATGGCGCCTGGTCAAAGGTCCGGCCACTGGTCTCGGACGCCCAGCCCATTTACTCCGGCTTCACCTTTGTGGAATTCGGGATCGATGACGTGGATCGCAGTCACCCGGAAATCGCGGCGCTGGTCGGACGCGGCAAGATCTTCGCGCTCGGCGACTCCAAGGGGCTGATCTGCCAACGCAATTCGAACTCGCACTTCCGCGTCTACGCCGCTCTGCCGATGTCGGAAAATCCGGACGAATGCGGCCTTGATCTTTCCTCCCCCGCCCAGGCCAAGGCCAGCCTGCTGAGCTACTACGCCGGCTGGTCGCCCAAGTTGCTCGCGCTGATCTGGAGCAGCGCCGAGTGGATGTCGCCGCGGCCGCTCTATTCCCTGCCGGTCGGGCATGTCTGGCGGAGCGTCCGCGGCCTGACCCTGCTCGGCGATGCCGCGCACCTGATGTCGCCCTTCGGCGGTGAAGGCGTGAACCTGGCGATGCGCGATGCCTCCGACCTGGCGCTTGCCGTGGCCGACGCGCTGGAAGCGGGAGCCGACTGGCACGCCGCCGTCGCTGACTATGAAAAGGTCATTTGCGAACGCGCCGCCGAGCCGGCCGCCGGAGCGCTGGAAGGCCTGAATGCGACCATGGCGGAAAACGCCATCGAGTCCGTGCTCGCCCACATGCGGAGCCACTACCCGCAGCCGGCGTGATTGCATCCGGCGACACCTCTCACGGCTTCGTCTTCAGAATATCGAAGCCGTCCAGCTTCTGCAGCAGCGCCGAGGAGCCGTCCGGCGCCAGCGACAGCGCATGCTGGCTTTCCGGGTCCGACAGGAAGCCGGCCTCCCGCCCGCTGTCGAGCCGCCAGAATCTCAAGCCTTCCCGGCTGCCCAGGCTCACCACCGTGTTTCCATCCGGCGAAAAGGCCACGGCCGGAGTGTCGAAGTAGTGGCCGTGGAACTCATACTCCAGCTCCAGTCCGGGGAGCCGGAAAACGCGCACCGAGGCATCGTGATTGCCCGCGGCCAGCCGGGTCCCATCCGGAGAAAACGCCAGGCCGCCGAATTCATAAAAGGTATTGCGATATACCGCCGGCGGGAAGCCCGGCCGCGAAAGGTCATAGACGGACAGCTGGGCGCCCACGCCACAGGCCAGCCAGCGGCCGTCGTTGCTCAAGGCCTGGGGCTGGGCGCTGTAGGAGGGCAGGGTCGAGCGGAAGACCACCGCTCCGGTGGTGAGATCCAGGGTGACGATCCCGCAGCCCGGCTCGCGCTTCTCGAACAGCGCGAGCCAGCGTCCGTTCGCGGAGGGTTTGTAATCGATGAGCGCGCCCGTCATTTCCTGAGTCAGATCCACGGTCCGCAGCAGGTGGCCATCCTGCGCCGAGTGAAAGGTGAGCTGGCGGGTGTCGGCGTGGATCGAGACCAGATCCCCGCGGCTGGTGACCGCCGCGGTGTAGCCGGCTCCCGGCAGCGGGCGGCGCTTGCCGGTATCCAGATGGTAGACCTCCGGGTCGCGTTGGTAGGGACGCAGCAGCACCTCGCGACTGTCAGGAAAGTACAGTGGCTGACCGGACGGCCCGGAATTGATCACGGAGGCATGATCCTCGACCGGATCGCCCGCATCCCAGAGCATCAGGCGGCCGTCCTTGCCACCGGACAGCAGCGATTTGCCATCCGGCGTTAGCGCCAGCGACCAGACCTCATCGGCATGGCCGCCGAGACGGCCGGTCTCCTGGCCGCTGACCGGATCGACCACATGGATCAGCCGGTCGGTGGAGGCCAGGAAAACCCGCTTTCCGCTGGGTGGCAGCAGGGCCATGCTGGTGCGGAAGCTGCGCGCCTGCAGCAGGTGCCGCTGCAGGGAGGAGATCTCCCAGGCCCACACGGTGCCGGCCCAGTCGCAGCCGATGAGTTGTTCGCCGTCCGGGGTGAAATTCAGATCGTGCACGTGGCGGGCGGTCTCCAGCCGCGGCCCGACCGGTTGCCAGGTGGTCGTGTCGTAGAGGGTGATCCCCATGGCCCCCATCGCCACGGCCAGCAGTTTGCCGCCGGGCTGAAAGGCGCTGCGCCGGGCGTCCTCGCTGAGCACTGCCAGACTCGCCCCGCTGTTCGTGTCGAAGACCTCGACCCGGCCGCCGTTCTGCAGCGTCCAGGGGTCCGACATGCTGGTGACCAGCAGGCTGCCATCCGGCGAGAGCGTGACGTCGCGGCCGGAAAAGCGCGCGGATTCCGCAAAGGTGGCCGTATCGAGACGGCGGACCTTGCCGATCGACGGATCCGCGATCAACAGCCAGCGGCCGTCCGGAGTGACGGCGAGGTCCTCGTGGCTGGTACCCACGCCGGGGATCTCCCGGATCAGCTTGCGTTCCGCCAGGCTCCACAACCGCGGCGGGCCGCCCTGGCAGATGGTGACGAAGCGCTGGCCGTCGGCGAGGAAGGCGATGCCGGTGATGGCGGCTTCATGGACCGGTGCAAAGGTCGCCAGCGCCGGACTCACCGAGCCCTGGTGGAGGAAATACCACTCCATGCCGCGATAGTCGTGCGCGCCGGCGCCAGGCAGCCACTGGTCGAGCAGATCGTCCGCCTCGGCCAGCCGGCCTTCCCGCACGGCGGTCGCGGCCTCGCGCATGCTGGTCGCGTAATTGTCACGCTCCGCCCGCACCGCCTGGATTTCCGCCACCTTGCGCGCGGCGATGGTCGCCCGCCACTGATAGGTCAGGGCCGCCGCCCCGGCGACCAGACTGAGGGCCAAGGCCGCGATGAGCACCGACTCCCGCACGTGGCGGCGGGCCCAGCGCCCGGCCTTTTCCGCCAGGGTCGGCGGCTGGCTGAGCACCGGCTTTCCGGAGAGGAAGCGATCCAATTCCTTGACCAGCGCGAGCGCACCGCCCAGCCGCCGGGCAGGCTCCTTATCCAGGCAGCGCAGGCAGACCGTCTCCAGGTCACGGGGCAGGCTGGCATTCAAGCGCCGCAGCGGGATGGGATCGGCATGGACCACCTGATGGAGGATCGCCGCGACCGAGTCCGCCACGAACGGCGCGCGTCCGGACAGGCCATGGTAAAGCACCGCGCCCAGACCGTAGACATCCGCCGCCGGGCCGATGTCCCCACGCCTGCCCACCGCCTGTTCCGGCGCCATGTAGGCGGGGGTGCCCAGCACCTGGCCGGTGCGGGTCATTTCCGCCTGGGAGGTCTCGATCAGGCGCGCCACGCCGAAGTCGGTCAGGCGGGCGACGCCCTCGCTGTCGATGAGCACGTTGGAAGGCTTCAGGTCGCGATGGAGGACGCCGTGCTGGTGGGCGTGCTCCACGGCGGAGGCGATCTGGCGGAGCCACTCCGCCATCACCCGGGGCGCCGGCAGGCCGCGACGCAGCACGTCCGCCAGCGAGCGGCCCTCCACATATTCCAGCGCCAGCCAGGGTTCGGGCTCGTCCGGCGGGCTGACGGCCAGGATTTTCACCACATTCGGGTGATCCAGACGCAGGGCCAGCCCGGACTCCTGCTGGAAACGATGCCTGGCCTCCTCGCCGGCCAGGATCCCCTCCCCCAGCACTTTTAAAGCGACGACCTGCCCGGTGACCCGGTGGATGGCCCGGTAGACCTTTCCCGCACCGCCACGGCCGATGAGCTCCAGCACCTCGAAGCCCTCGGCGCGGTCCTTTTCCTCCAGTTCACCCCCGGTTAGAGAAACCTGGGCCAAACAGCGCAGGCACGGCCCACTGCCCACCAACCATGCGTCGCACGCCGGACAACGGGAGGTGGAAGTCGGCACGGCGCTCATGAGACAGGGGCGGGGAAAATCCTCGCGGATGGCCGCGGCGGCGAACTTATACCGGAAAAGGCGGCAATTGTCACAGCCCGGTTTCCGTGCTCTAGTCCGGGATGTGCCCGGCCGACCGCTCCGATCCCTGGACCGTGGGCGATGAGAAATTCCAGGCCACCCGGTGGTCGCTGATCGACGCCCTTTCGGGAACGGGCGACGCGGCCTCCATGGACCGCTTTTGCGCGCTCTACTGGTATCCGGCCTACTGCTATGTGCGACGCAGCGGCCACGGCCGAGAGGAGGCCAAGGACCTGGTGCAGGATTTCTTCGTCCGGCTGCTGGAGCGCGAAACGCTGACCAAGGTGCGCAAGGAACAGGCGAAGTTCCGGACCTTTTTCATCCTGCTGCTGAAGCGGCACATGATCGACGCCTTTCACCACGCCCACGCCCACAAGCGCAGCGGCGGCAAAGTCCATGTGCCGATCACCTGGGAGGACGCCGAGCACCGCTTCGCCGCGGAGGCCACCTCCGGCAATGATCCTGAGGCCGCCTTCGAGCGCCAGTGGGCGGAGGGCGTGATGACCCAGGCGCTGGAAAAGCTGCGCGTCGAGTGCCGGGCGAATCCCCGCCATGGCAAGCTGCTGGCCGAGCTGGAACCTCTGCTGGCCCGCGAGCCGGTCAATGGGGAGTACGACCAGATCATGATCCGCCACGGCCTGACCAGTGGCGCCCTCCGCACCGCTGTCATGCGGCTGCGGCGGCGCTACCGTGACTGCGTGCTGGACGAACTGCGCGCCGAGTGCGGCCCGGAAGCGGATCTGGAAGAGGCGCGGCGGGATTTGTTGGACGCGCTTTCGAGGTAAGAAAGGCAGAGTTTGCTAGTTTTCAGTGTTCAGTTTTCAGCCAGAGACCCAAAACGCTCCGGCCACTCCGCCGTGTAGGGGAAGTATTTACTTCTCTTGGCTATTCCACTCTGACCTGGAAGCTCCAGCGGCTGTTCCCTGAAAACTGAACACTGAAAACTAGCAAACTGGCCCCGCACTTCGCACTTTCCACTTCCGGTCAGGCCCATTTCACTCAGTCATGCGCACCGCGGTCTACGCAGGGTCCTTCGATCCACCGACCAATGGCCACCTGTGGATGATCCAGCGGGGGCTGGAGCTGTTTGACCGCCTGATCGTCGCGATCGGCAGCAATCCCAGCAAGAGCTACACCTTTTCCGTGGAGGACCGCCTGGAGCTGCTCCGGGCCTCGGTGCCGTCCTGCGAAAGGCTGACCATCGCGCATTTCCACAACCGCTATCTGGTCCACTATGCCAAGGAGCAGGACGCCCGCTTTGTCCTGCGCGGCATCCGCAGTCCGGACGACTACGAGTACGAGCGGGTCATGCGCCACATCAACTCCGACTTGGCCCCGCAGGTCACGACCACCTTTCTGATGCCGCCGCGCGACATCGCCGAGGTGTCCTCCAGCATGGTGAAAAGCCTGATCGGCCCCGATGGCTGGGAGGAGCAGGTCCGCCGCTACGTCCCGGCGCCGGTATTCAACGCGCTGGAAACCAAGCTGACCGACGGCGGGGAATTCTGACGCCCCGGAAGCTCGCTTTTCTTTCGCGCATCCTTCCTTGCCCGTCCGGCCGGGCTTCGCCAGCATGCGCCCGATGAAACGCCTCCTCCTCGCGCTGGCTCTCCTCCCCTCTCTCTCGCAGGCGGCGGAAAAGGACCCGCTGCCGCTCGGGATCGAGGTCGTGACCGGCTACCGCAGCGACGACGAGTACCGCGGCTTCCGCCTTGCGAATGACGTGCTGGACGTGCAGATCCAGTCGGAAATCGCCCTGTCCAACGAGTGGGTGCTGAACCTGGGCGGCTACTACGCCACCGCCACCGGCGACGACAATTTCTCCGAGCTGTCCGGATTCGCCACCCTCCGCTACGAGGCCAAACAATGGTCCTCCGGCGTGACGGCGACGCTTCATAGCTACGATGACTCCTTCTTTAAGGACGGCG
>JAQGPE010000658.1 GCA_028293225.1 Akkermansiaceae bacterium
GATCACCCGATCCACTCCCGCACCGTAGAAGTCATTCGTCACCACGATCGAGATGCCGTTCACCCCATCCTGCGCGACGGTCCAGCCACTGAGGTCGGAGCCGTATTCCACGAAGGGAAAGGGCGCGGCGTTGGCGGGATCGGTGCGGCGGAAGGTGAACTCGAAATTGCCGCCGGTGACCGCACCGGAGGGGAGCTTGCTGCCGTCGTTGGCCGCCACCGGACTGCTGCCGGTGATGAACTCGATCGCATTCGGAATGCCGTCGTGATCCGGATCCGCACCCGGCAGGGCTGAAGCGCCCGTCAGGTAGTAAGGAGGACCGGCAGCCCAGGCGTCGTAGGCGCTGACCGCTCCGGTCACATCCGCCCAGGTCGTGCCGAAACGGATCGCATCGAGTTCGCCCGCCGCGCCGTTATTAACGCCATTCACCCAGAGCAGGAGATGGGTCGCCACCATCGAGGTGGTCAGGCTGTCACTGGCGGACCAGACCACGGAGGAAGGATCGGCCTCGATCGCATCCCCGGCCACGTAGCGCTTGAGGTCGATCTGGTCGGGTCCGGTGGCATGGAGCGTCAGCCGTCCGACGATCAGCGCGGGTCCATTGTTGCTGCCCATCGCCTCGTGAGCGCGGATGCCGTAGGGACCGGCGGCGGCATCGAGCGTGCCGTAGCTGACATACGTGGCGTTGCCGGAGTCGACATTGCCGGTGGCGATCGAGCGGGCGTTGTTCCAGGACAGGCCCGCTCCGACGAATGCCGCGGAGCCATTCGGACCGGCCGCGAGGCCGACGCCCATCGCGGTGTCGCCGCTGTTGTTGGCGTGGAAGCTGAAGTAGAGCGTCTGATCGACCGAGAAATCGACCGGCTTGGCCAGGGCCCGCGTCGCGTAGATGGTGGTCGTGTAGGCGCCGGTGTTATTCCAGAGGCCGCCGGTCACGCCGCCGCTGGCGGGCAGTCCCGGCAGAGTGGCGCCGGAGTCGAAGTTGCTGGCGGTGAAAATCCCGGTGCCGCCGTTGGTCGCCCAGGTGCCGGTCAGGCCGACGCTGGAGCTGGTGTCGCCCTTGCCCCCGAGCGTGGCATTGGTTCCGGGAGGCGCACCGGCGATGCCGTCGAAGAGTTCCTGAATGGTCGCATTCGTCGTGCCCGGCGCTTCCGCGGAAGTCACCACCAGATCGATGCTCGAGTTCGCGGCGTTGTTGGCCAGGGTCGCCACCAGGTGAGGTGTCGCGCCGAGCGCAAAGCCTGCCGCGCCGCTGCCACCGATCGCGCCCGTGTAGCGGAACAGCGGATAGGTGCCCGGCGCGATGCCGGTGCCTGCGATCACATTGACGATGTGCGTGCCGGTGGGATTGAGGCCACCCGAGGCGGAAACCGTTAGCGTGCTGGCCGTGGCCCCGACGCGGAACAGCGACTCCGAACCCGCCGCCAGGTTCAGCGTTCCGACCGTGGCGGTGCCCACTCCGCCGGCAGGACCCACCCCGAGCGTGGCCGCCGTCGCCACATTGACCGTGGTGCCGGAAACGCCCGCGACCCGCAGGATGCCGGCGCTGGCATTGACCGGACCGGTGAGCGTGTTCGCGCCGCTGAGAGTCAGGGTGCCGGTGCCGGTTTTCATCAGGCTGCCGGAGCCGCTGAGAATGCCCGCGAGGGAGATGTCACCGCCGCTGGTGTTCACCGTCGCGGCCGCGGTCACACTCATCGGGACCGTGGAAGTCCAGCTGGCGATGGAGCCCAGCGTGCCTGCGCCGAGATTGACCTTCTTGTTGGTCGCGATGCCGCTGGTGATGCCCGCGCCGCCGAGGTTCAATTGGCCGCCATTCAGGTTGATCGTCGCCGCCTGGGTGCGTGCGCCGTAGCCGAGTTCCACGCCGCGTAGGTTCACCGTGGCGGTGCCGCTGACATTGAGGGTGGCCGCGCTGTCCCAGGAAAGGTAGAGCGGTGCGCCGGTCAGGCTGAGCGAGCCGCCGCTGATGTTGTAGATCACGTTCGCGCTGTCGCCCCACAGACCCCAGCGGTTCGCGGCATCGTCACCGCCCGGATTATTGGTCGTGCCGGTATTGAGCACGGTGCCGCCGGTCTGGGTCACGGTGATCGCCGCGCCGGGATTGTCGCCCAGGACCATGTCGTCGGTGACGGTCAGTTTCGCGCTGTCGGAAATGCTGATGGTGTGGGGCAGATTGCTGCCACGGTTGAGCAGGTGGTCGGTCTTGAGACTGGCCGAGCCGCTAAGATTGAAAGCGCCGCCTTCGAACTCGAAGGTGCTCTGCGCCGGAGCGGTGGCGCTGAGATTGATCGAGGCGGTATCGGTGAGAGAAAGCGCTGGGGCGCTGCTGGCGGTGAGGAGCGTCAGATTCTGCGCCGTGACCGCGGTGGCGCCGCTGCCGGTGAAGCTGGAGCCATTCAGGGTCAGGCTGCCGGTCAGGCCGAGAGTCACGCCATTTCCCACGAGTGAGGAGCCGCTGCCGAGTGACAGATTGCTCAGCGCGGCGAAGCGGGTGCCGCTGTCGAGAGTCAGGGAGGCGGTGGAAATCCCGAGCGGGCCGGAGATCGGATGATCGCCGGAAAGATGGATCGCGCCATCGCCCTCCAGCAACAGGCCGCTGGTCCCGGCCAACTGGGTGCCGAGCGTCAGGCTGGTCCCGGCTTCGGCCCGCAGCACGGCGGGAGTGGCGAGGTTCAGGGTGCCGCCGCTCAGCGTGACATTGCCCTGATCGACCACCACGCCATCCGCATTCTGAGTGCCCGTGACCGTGACGGTGGAGGAACCGGTGGCATCAGCGCCGGCCGAGAAGACCGCGGTGTGACCAGCTCCGGGCCAAACTACGGTGGCCGCCGTACCATCGGCCGCAGCGGTCCAGTTGGTCGCGCTGGCGTCCCAGGCACCCGGGACCGCGGCGCCGCCCGCTCCTGCGGTGGCCCCATTGAGGTCCCAGTAAGCGGTGGCATTGGCCGGGTCGAAATCGAAGCTCACCGTCTTCGCGTCCGGTTTAATCAGCAGGCGGCTGGAGCTGGTGCCCTGCGAGACCTTGGCGTCGCTGGTACGCAGCGCGTAGCCGAAGTTGTTGTGCTGGTAGCCGACCGTGCGCTGGCTGAAATTGACGATCGAGGTTTCCTGCTGGGCGTTCCAGCCGAGCTCCATGCCCCAGTCGGCGGGAGCGGTGGCGCCGGTCATTTCCAGGGTCAGCTTGGTGGGGTCGCAGTGGATCAGCAGCTGGCCACCCGTGGTCACCGGCATGGTGACGAGCAGCGACTCCGTGCCGACTTCGGTCACGGTGGGCACGCCATTGGAAAGCAGCTGGCGGGTGCCGCTCTGGGTATTCACCAGCGGGCGGATCCCGGCGAGATCGTTGGCGGTGCTCCAGTGGTGGCCGTCCATGACCGGCAGAGTGTCGTAGGTGCAGGTCGGGCCGGTGACGCGGTCCTTCAGGTAGCGCTCGGGGTATTTCTCGTTGAAGACATGCAGATCGCGGATGCGCCAGGCATTACCCTCCCAGTAGAGATTGACCCGGT
>JAQGPE010000661.1 GCA_028293225.1 Akkermansiaceae bacterium
GGCCGACCCGGAATCCATCGCCTGGCTCCGCTCCGCCATCCACCCCCACGAACTCCTCCAGCCCACGGTCAAGGCGGCTTCCGTCCTTTCCCTGGCCCCGGACGATCCCCTCGTCGCGGAGGCCGACATCATCCTCGGCCAGCCCAGCCTCTCGTCCATCGCCCTCGCCGAAAAGGTCCGCTGGATCCAGGTCAGCTCCGCCGGCTACACCCGCTACGACACCCCGGAGTTCCGCGCGGACATGGCCCGCCGCGAGGTCGCCGTGACCAACAGCTCCCACGTCTACGACCAGGCCTGTGCGGAGCACGTTTTCTCCTTCATCCTGGCCCAGGCCCGCAGCCTCCCCGCGGCGCTCGCCTCCCAGGCCGCCAATGGCGCTCCGGAGTGGCTCGCCCTCCGCGAAAGCTGCCAGCTCCTCCAGGGGCAGTCGGTGCTCATCTTCGGCTACGGCGCCATCGCCGCCTGCCTGGTGAAAATGCTCGCTCCCTTCGACGTGGAGATCGTCGCCGTCCGGCGCGCCCCTCGCGGTGATGAAGGCATCACGATCATCACCCCGGAACAGGCCGAAGACGCCCTCGCAGAGGCCGATCATGTCATCAACATCCTCCCGGACAATCCGGATTCGCGGAACTACTTCGACGCCGGGAGATTCGCCGCCATGACCTCCGGCTCGTCCTTCTACAATATCGGCCGCGGCACCACCGTGGTCCAGGAGGACCTCGCCGCCGCCCTCACTTCCGGCCATCTGGCATCCGCCTGGCTCGATGTCACCGACCCCGAGCCGCTGCCGCCGGATCATCCGCTGCGCGCCATCGCCTCCTGCCACATCACCCCTCACATCGCCGGCGGACAGCGCGGCGAGACCCGCGTCCTGCTCAACCATTTCGTGAAGAATTTCCGCCGCTATCTTGAAAGGCAGCCACTTGTGAACCGTATCCTATAAAGCTCGCCGTCACCCGAACCCGCTGACGTTACGCGATCGCGGCCATGACAGGACCGGCTCCGATTCGTAACGATTGCGGCAGACAAAAATCCTCCGGCGAGCGCTAGTCTGCCGGAGGCCTGCCTCTCCCGATCCATGCGTTTCTTCCAGCGTCTTTTCCTCCTCATCTTTGTCTTCTGCGGATTGGCAAAGGCCGCCGAGCCCGAGATCAAAACCGTCGACCTCGCCCGCGCTCCGGGAAAGGTCCATATCTACAAGAACACCGACAAGCCGGTCGCCATGATCGTCTTCGGCTCCGGTGACGGCGGTTGGACGGACTGGGAGGAGCAGATGTGCCAGTGGCTCTCCGATGCCGGCTGGTGGGTTGCGGGCATGGACTGCTACAACTACGCCCAAAAGGACTACGATCAGGACCTCTTGCGCAATGACTTCCAGGTCATGGCCAGATCCCTGGAAGCCCCCGAGGGCACGCCCCTCTACTACGGCGGCTGGTCCATGGGTGCCGTCCAGGCCGTCGCGGCCGTCGGCGAGCGCGACAAGCGCCCGAAGGATCTCGATGGCCTGCTGCTTTTCTCCTGCGGCTTCCGCGGCCGCTACGGTCTCCGTGAAATCGACACCATGGGGATCTCCCCGACCGGTGAAAACACCTTCGCGCTGAATGAATTCAATGACGATGTGAAGGACCTTCGCATCGCCCAGTTCCAGGGCGGCGCCGACATTCTTTCCAGCACCGCCTGGATCAAAAGCCTCCAGGAAACGACCGCTCTCTACGAACTGCCCGGCTACGATCACGGTTTCGGCGGCCCGGAGGATTCCTTCCGCCCGCACCTGCTGCGCGCCCTCGGCTGGCTCCGCGGTGACGATTCCCTCGGGCCGGACGATTCCTACAAGTCTCTTCCCTACGGCCTCTCGCCGCTCTGGCCTCTCGCCGCTCTCAGTGTCGTCCTCGGCCTGATCTTCATCTTCTCGCCGAAGCATGCCCTGCGCGTGCTGGTGACCGCCGTCCTGCTCATCGGCGTCATCAACCTCGCGGAAGCCATGATGTCCAAGCCGCCGGACGTGATCGACTGGATGCAGAAATGGCTCCCGCTCGGCATGAGCGAGGACAGCCGCCTGCTTCTGCTGCTCTCCGGCATCTCGTTGCTCGGCCTCGCCCGTGGCCTCCAGCGCCGCAAGCGCATGGCCTGGTGGCTCACCACCATCCTGCTGGTCGGCTCGGCCATTCTCCACCTGGCCCGCGCTTTCGACTGGCACCATTCGGTTGCCGCCGGCGTCCTGCTGATCCCGCTCATCCGCTGGCGCCGCGAGTTCGTGGCGCTCTCGGACGCCCCCTCGGTCCGCATCGGCTTCATCGTCGCTCCGCTGACCCTCTTCGCACTGATGCTCTACGGCATTCTTGGCATGCACAACTACGGCGAGTCCGGCAAGCTCTCTGAGCCGCTCGACTGGAAGCAATCCGCCAAGGTCGCCGCCACCGCCGTCCTGGCCACTTCCGGCGGTCCGGACATTTCGGCTTCGGCCGACGCGGAACGCTTCATCGGCCACCTCCGCTTCGCCAGCTTCGCCTGCGGCACCGCCATCCTGCTGCTGGTCCTGCGCCCCGTCCTCGCCCGCCGCACCCTCACCGGCACCGATGAGGAACGCCAGCGCGCCCGCGACATCGCCGCCCGCCACGGCGTCGATCCCACCGACCCTTTCACCCTCCTCTCGGACAAGCGCTACTTCTTCCACCACAGCGGCGAAGGCTACGTCGCCTATGTCTGCTGGCGCGACATGGCCGTGGCCCTCGGCGATCCCGTCGGCCCGCCGCAGATCCGCGAGGAACTCGTCGTCGGCTT
>JAQGPE010000677.1 GCA_028293225.1 Akkermansiaceae bacterium
GAAGCTGCCGCGCAGGCGGGCCCAGGTATCGACGGCGGCACCCGAGAGGTTGGCCAGATACCAGAGGTGGCGGCCGTCCTTCACCTTGTGGATGTTCTGGACGCTGGCGCCGTTCTCGATTTTCACATCCGGGACGGAGTTCGCGTCGTCGAGGGCCTCGCGCAGGTTCGAGGCGGTGGCGATGGAGAGGAAGTAGGTCCTGCCGCCGGCGGCGTTGCTGTTCACCAGCGGATGACCGCCGCTGGCGATGTTCTGACCGGAGGGATCGTAGACCTCGAATTCGTTGATCGACGGGGAGTCGCTGGAGATGGTCTTGATGAAGAGGCGGACCTTCGAAGCGGTGACGGCGGTGAAGCTGTCGGTCTTGGCGGCGCCGGCGGTGGAACCGGTCGCGCAGGCGAGCCACTGGGAGCCGTCCCAGTACTGGATTTCGTAGCCGGTGATGCGGTTGAAGGCTTCGCGGGTGATGGTCTTGTTGAAGGTTTTCGGCGAGCCGAAATCGATCTGCAGCCACTGGTTGGTCTTCGCGCCATCGGCGGCGTTCCAGCGGGTGGCGAGCTGGGAGTCGTTGGCCAGGTTCGCATCGTAGCCGCCGGCGGTCCAGGAGGTGGAGGCGCTGGCGACGGGATAGGGCACGGAGACCGGGAACATGGCGGAGATGGCCGCGATGACATCCGCATCGTGGCCCGGCTCGGCGGACTTCGACGGCAGCAGGCGGGTGGCGATGACCTTGCCGCCGTTCTGGTAAAACTGCTGGATCTTCTGGAGATTGCTCCAGGAGATGGTGCCGGCGCCAGTGAGGACAATGGTACGATACTGTTCGTAATTCACCTCGTTGGCCAGATTGAAGAAGGTGCCATCGACGCTGCATTTCTCATCGATCACCTCCGGATGGAGGAAGGTGAAGTCGCGGCCGAGGGTATCGGAAAGCAGGGCGCCGACGTCCGCGTAGTCCGCCTCCGGGATGGTCACGCCACCTTCGTAGAAGCCCAGCGGGCCATCGAGGAAGTTGCTGCCCTGGAGGCCGTTGATCGGGTAGAGCACGCCGACATCCGCGACGTGGCGGCCGCCCTGGAGCATGATGTTCAGGCGGCTCATGAAGCGGGTGAAGCCCGGCAAGCCGGTGGCGTAGAGCGGATTCCGATAAGAAAGTTCCGGTAGGAAGGTCACATTGCCGGCATTGTACCAAACGGCGTGCGGGATGAGCATGCTGATGCCCTTGGTGTACTGGTCCATGGCGACCTGGTAGATGGTGTCCCAGGAGATGTTGCCCATGTCACCGTAGGTCTCCGACATGACGCGGGGCTTGTCCCAGTTGAAGGCGGAGGAACTGACGACCTTGTAGAATTTCCCGGTCGGGCGGCCGCCGCCGATTTTATCGATGCCGGGGATGTCCTGGTACTTGAAGCACTTCATCAGATCGCCGCTGACGTTGCAGGGGTCGATGACCTCCTCCTGGTCCTGGTGGCCGGTGAGGAAGAGATTGCCGTGGGCGTGGCCCCAGTCCTGGACGCGCTTCGGGTAGCCGGTGGCATAGAGCTCCGCACGCATGCCGAAGAGGCGGTTGCGGGCGGAGGCGGTGTCGACGCCGATGTCATACCAGAGGGCGGGATAGAGGAGATTCGGGCTGGCGCCGTATTTCTCCTGGAAGCGCTGGTTGAAGGTGGGCGTCCACATGCGGCCCTGGGCGCGGTAGATGGTGATCTCGTCGAAGAAGAGGCCGTCGATCGTATTGTCCGGACCAAAGTAGGTGTTCAGGTGATCGTAGTACTTCTGGTGGACGAAACCGGTGTACTTGTCGCAGGAGTCGGGGCTGAGGTAGTCGACATTCGGGTCGCCGTCCTTCACGCACATGAAGAACATGATCTTCCACGTGCCGGCCGGGGCGGCCCAGGTGATCGAGGTGCCGGGAACCGCCGGGGTGAGGTCGATGCGCTCCTGGGTGGCGGTGTTCATGGCGACGCAGGCCATCAGGACGCCGGCGGGGATGTCCTGGGTGAAGGCGCCGGGGCCGGTGAAGGCGGTCTCGGTCTTGTCGAGGCGCTTGATGGTGTCGTTCGGAAAGGCATTGGCGAAGCGGGGGATGCCATCGCCGTTGCTGTAGCCCGCGCTGCCGCTGGGGAAACCATACTCGTCGTAGATGCACATGGTCAGGCCGAGTTCCTTTGCCTTCGCCACGACCGCGCCGTAGACGTTGAAGTAATCCTCCGAGAAATACTTCGGCGTGAAGCTGCCGCCGAAGGGCAGGATCTCGGCGCCGCCATAGCCGTCGGCCGCGGCCATGTGGGTGAGTTCGTCGAGCGCGCCGGCGGAGGTCACCGTGGTGTTGTTCCAGAACCAGAGGGGCCGCGGACGGTAGTGAGTGGCCGGGCTGAGGAAGTCGGCGGTTTCCACGGCGAAAGCGGGCGCGGCGGAAAGGGCGGCCAGGGCGAGGGCCGCGGTGGCGGTGAAGAGCAGGCGGGGCGAAAGCATGGGGGAAGGGTGCGGAGGGGATAGAACGGACAGGCGGCTTTCCTTCTTACCCGCAGGGGCCGCGGATGGTGTGCGCCGGGAAGCCGGTATTCCGGCAGCATTGGGAAGGTGGCAGAGCCGGCGCGCGGCGGTCCATGCAGGTTTTGACCAATCACTTACGGAATCTGATCAGCCGCGCGAAAGCCCGGAGAAACCTGACGGCCGCTTGAATTTCCTTTCCGCATGGATCATTTCCTGACACGCCATGAAGAGAAGCATGGATTCCAAGCGCGCCTTCTTCCGTTATCTGCCCACCTACCCGGGGATCGAGGACTGGGGTTCGCGGGTCATGGATGCCGGCTTCACGAAGGTGGAAAAGCACCGCGTCTATCCGGCGCCCGGACATCCGGACGATCATCATTTTTCCTGGGAGGAGGGGCGGCGGCTGGCGGCGTGGACCTTTGTCTACATCACCGCGGGCGGCGGGGTTTTCGAGTCGGAGGCCTCCGGCTCGGAGGAGATCGAGGCGGGTGATGTCTTCGTGGTTTTCCCCGGAGTGTGGCACCGCTACCGGCCGGAGCTGGAGCGGGGCTGGGACGAGTACTGGGTGGAGGGGGATGGCGCGGCGCTGGAAGCGGCGGTGACGCGGGCGGGCCTGTCCCCTGCCCGGCCGGTGCTGCGGGTGGGTCATGACGAGGGGCTGCTGAAGTGCTTTCACGAAGTGATCGAGACCATCCGCGAGGAGCCGCCGGGCTTTCAGGCGATCATCGGCATGCAGACGCTGGTGCTGCTGGCGCGGCTGAACAGCCTGCTGCAGAAGGCCAGGGAAAGCGGGGCGACGAGCGGTGAGCGGATCGTGCGGCAGGCGATCCTGCTGATGCGGGAAAGCCTGGGCGAGCCGGTGCGCTGGGAGGAACTGGCGCTGAAGACGGGGGTGAGCTACTCCAGCTTTCGCCGGCTGTTCCGGAAGGTCACCGGGCGGGCGCCGGGGGACTACTTCATCGAGATGAAGATCAAC
>JAQGPE010000234.1 GCA_028293225.1 Akkermansiaceae bacterium
CCGGTGGTCGGCACATCCAGGCAGCCGAGGATGTTCATCAGGGTCGATTTGCCCGAACCGCTGGGTCCCATGACGGCCACGAACTCGCCCATCGCGATCTTCAGATCAACCCCGCACAGCGCCTGGAAAGCGGCATCGCCCTTGCCGTAGGTCTTGGTGAGCTGGGTCAGCCCGATGAGGGTGTCATCGCTCATGACGGCGTGGCAGTTGACTGGCGGGTGATCACTTCCATGCCGTCTTTCAATTCGTCACCGGAGACTTCGGTTTGCTTGTCATCGGTGATGCCGACATGAACCGTGATCGCCTGCGGGCGCCCATCCTTGAGCACCCAGATCTTGCCCTCGCCGGGCTTCGGCGCCACCGCGTCGGCCGGAGGTGGCGCGCCGCCAAAACCGCGGCGTGGCGGCCCGGGCATCAGGCTTTGCACGAAGGACTTCTTCGGTCCCCCTCCCTGCTCGCCGCTGCGAGGCGTGAAGCGCAGCGAGGCATTGGGAACCAGCAGGACATTCTTGCGGCCGACCGTTTCGATGTACGCCGTCGCGGTCATGCCGGGACGCAGGCTGAGGTCTTCGTTCACCACTTCCAGCTCGGCCTGATAGGTAACCACGTTGTCGGTCACGACGGAGCCGTAAGCCACCTTGGTGACACCGGCGGAATAATTGCGGCCCGGCCAGGCATCGACGGCGAAACTGGCTTGCTGGCCCTTGTCGACCTTGCCGATGTCAGCCTCGGAGACGGCGACCTGGAGTTGCATGGTCTTGAGGTCTTCAGCGATCACGAAAAGCTCGGGAGCATTGAACTGGGCCGCCACGGTCTGGCCGACTTCAATGCTGCGGGTGAGGACCACGCCATCGACGGGCGAGCGGATGATCGCTTTCACCAGGTCGCTCTCGTTACTCTTCACCACCGCGTCGGCCTGGGAAACGGAAGCCATCGCACTGAGACGATCTGCCTTCGCACGGTCCAGGGCGGCGATCGCGGTATCCAGATCGGCCTTCGCCGGAGTGCGGCCGCCGCTGAGGCGCTGCAACTCGGTTAGGCGTTCCAGATTGGCGGCGGTTTCCTTCTCGGTCGCTTCCGTCTGGCTGACCTTGGCCTTCGCGACCTCGAGGGCGGCGCGGGCGCTGTCGGTCTGCTGGGCGAGCTTGCTGGCATCGAGCCGGGCCAATGGCTGGCCTTTCTTCACCAGGTCATTACTGTCGACAAATACTTCAAGTGCCGTACCTGACAGTTCGCTGCCGACCGTGACCTTGTTGGTCGGTTCCAGGTTGCCGGTGGCGGTGATTCTTACGGAAAGATCGCCGTGCTTCAGCTTCTCCGTCACGAAGACCGGACCGGTGTCCTTCGATGCTTCGCGCTGGCGGTAATAGTAGAAGCCGCCTGCCGCGATGGCGATCACGACGCCGCCAACGATCCACTTGCGCAAGGGATGGGTCGCAGCTCCGTGGACGATCTTGGCGAGATCTTCGGATGACTCGGATGATTTCATGAAATTCGGATCGGGTGGTAAATCGGATGATGCGTGGCGGTTCAGCCTTTGGCAGACCAGCCGCCGCCGAGAGCGTTGTAGAGCTGGATGTAGGCGGTCGCTTTCTGGGCCCGGACTCCGATGATGGACTGCTCCAAACCCAGCAGGGTCCGCTGCGAATCGAGCACCGTCAGGAAGTCGATGGTGCCTGCTTCGTAGCGCTGGGCGGCGAGTTGATCGGCTTCCCGCGCGGCGGCAGTGGCGCGATCCAGAACGGCGATGCGCTCCTCGGTGCGGCGACAGGCGATGAGCGCGTCCTCGACTTCAGACAGGGCGGTCAGGACGGTGGCCCGGTAGGACTGGAGCGTCTGCTCCTGCGCCGCGCTCTGCGACTCGATGTTCGCACGGATGCGGCCGAAATCGAAGATCGGCCCGGTGAGGCCCATGATCAGACTGGCGGTCGAGGTCTCCGGATCGAAGATCTTGCCGCTGCTCAGGGTATTGAGGCCGAGCGAGCCGGAGAGATTGAGCGACGGGTAGCGTTCCGCCTTGGCCGCCTTGGTATTGGCCACCGCGGCCAGCCACTGATAGCCGGCCACCCGGACGTCGGGACGCTGCCGGAGCGTATCGGAAGGAATGCCGACCGCGAGGGACCGCTCGGGAACCGGCACGCCCTTGCCACCGGACAGAACCTTGTTGAGCTCGCCCGGGGGGCGGCCCGCGAGGACCGCCAGCAGATTGCGCGATTGTCCGGCGGACTGTTCCAGTGAGGGGATCTCAGCCTTGGCCTGTTCGAGACTGCTTTCGGCCTGCTTCAGGTCCAACTGGTCGGATTGCCCCGCCTGGGTTTTCCAGGACGCCAGCTGATAGGTTTCCTCGCGGCTCTTCACGCTGTCGCGGACCACGCGGAGCTGGCCTTCGGTCGAGCGCAGGTTGGTGTAGGCGATGGCGATTTCCGAAGCCAGGGCAGCCTGGACCGAGTGCAGGTTTTCCTCGGATGCGCCGAGAGATGCGGCGGCGGCATCGACCGCGCTGCGGCGCTTGCCGAAGAGATCGATCTCCCATGCCGCGTCGAGGCCGGCGGTGAAATTGTTGGAGTAGCTGCTGCCCGTGACATCGTTGTGAGAGGTGGTCGCTCCGGTTCCCGCCGAACCGGAAACGCTGGGCAGCAGGTTGGCGGCGGCGGCATTGCGCTGGGCGCGGGACTGGCGGACGCGGGCGGTCGCCTCCGCGACGGTTGGACTCTGTTTCAGGGCATCCGCGATGATGCGGGAAAGCACCGGATCATCGAACTTGGCCCACCAGCGGGAGAGATCCTTGGTGGGGGCGGCGACCGGAAAACCGGCGGCATTCTTCCAGTCGGCGGGCACCTCGGCAGCGGGACCGGTCGAGGGCATGATGGCGCAAGAGCTCATCACCAGAGCTGACATTCCAAGGAGCCGCAGGCCGTTCATGGGGCGGACCGTAGCCAGCGCGACCTTTAGGGACGATGAAGGAAATCGAAAAATCTTGCCGTGTTCTCCGCAAGGCTTGCCTGATTCTCTCCTGCTCTTGCGGATGGGCCGCAGCGGGTTCTAGGTGTCGGTGAGATGAAGCAAATCAAGCTAGGTTCACAAGGGGCCGTGGTATCGCACATGGGCCTGGGTTGCATGGGCATGAGCGACTTCTACGGCGAGCGCAATGACGAGGAATCCGCCGCCACGCTGCTGCGGGCGCTGGATCTCGGGATCAACTTCTTCGACACCGCCGACATGTATGGCATCGGTGACAACGAGGAGCTGATCGGAACCACGTTCAAAGGCCGCCGCGACGAGGTCTTTCTGGCCACCAAGTTCGCCAACATCCGCAAGAAGGAAGATCCCGCCTTCTGGGAAATCAGCGGCAAGCCGGAGTATGTGAAAGCCGCCTGCGAGGCTTCGCTGAAGCGGCTGGGCGTCGATCACATCGATCTCTACTACCAGCACCGGGTCGATCCCAACACCCCGATCGAGGACACCGTCGGAGCGATGGCGGAGCTGGTGAAGGAGGGCAAGGTCCGCTACCTCGGGCTTTCCGAAGCGTCTCCTGCCACCATCCGGCGGGCGCATGCGGTGCATCCGATCACGGCGCTGCAAACCGAATACTCGCTGTGGGAACGGCATGTGGAAGACGAGATCCTGCCGACGGTGCGGGAGCTTGGGATCGCCTTCGTGCCCTACAGCCCGCTGGGTCGCGGCTTCCTGACCGGCAAGATCAAGTCGACCGCCGATTTTGGCGAGAACGACTTCCGGGCGAGCCGCTATCCGCGCTTTGCCGACGGGGCGCTCGACAAGAATCAGATCCTGGTGGAGCGGGTCGAAGCGATCGCCACCCGCAAGGGCGTGACCGCCGGTCAGCTCGCGCTGGCCTGGGTGTTGGCCCAAGGAGACGATGTCGCGCCGATCCCGGGGACCAAGCGGCGCAAGTACCTGGAGGAAAACGCCGGGGCGGCCGACATCCAACTGAGCGCTGAAGATCTGGCGGAGATCGAGGCGGCGGTCCCGCGGGACGAGATCGCCGGCGACCGCTATACTGCGGCGAGCATGAAGTCGATCGACCGGTAAACCGGTTAACAAAGAGCCACCTGCACCCTGGGGCGCAGGTGGCTTTGAAGTTTCGGGCCTGAGGGGTCAGTGACCAAGGGCCTTGTCAACCTTCTCGCCGGCCTTTTCGACCGGGCCCTTCGGGTTGACGGCGTCCTTGATGTTCTCACCGGCCTTGTCGATGCTTTCACCGGCTTTTTCGGCTGGACCCTTTTCCTTGCAGGAAACGAGAGACGAGCAGAACGGAAGGAGACAAAGCGTCAGTGCGAGAGTGGTCTTCATGGTGTTATTTCAATTGCGGCAAGGGAGGCAACCCGAGCATCCGCTAGAGGTGCCACAGATCGGCCGGTGTGCCAGAGATTCTTTGCGAAATGCCACATCCCGGAATTTCGACCATCCGTTTGAGGCCCTGAGCGCGATATCCGATCTGCTTGGTTGACGCGTGTCGCCGGGATCTATCATGTACCCGATTCGGAGGCTTCCAAATATCGGACTTCCAGATGGTTATGAAAAAATTCCTCCTCCCGGAACACCTCATCAGACTCTTCGGCCCCTTGCTTCTCGTCGCCGCGCTGCTGCTGGCCTTGCCGGCGAAGGCTGCCAACACCTTCCAGGCCGCGGCTTCGCTGCCGGAGGTTCGCTCCAATTTCACCGCCACCCTGTTGAACAACGGCAAGATCCTGGTCGCCGGTGGATCGGGTAGCGGAGCCGTGGCTTTGAAAACGGCGGCCCTTTACGATC
>JAQGPE010000686.1 GCA_028293225.1 Akkermansiaceae bacterium
ACGACGAAGAGATGCGAGCTTCCATGGCGAAGCGACCGGACGGCCAGCCCCGCGGGCAAGAGCCGGCGTGGGACGGATCGTGGCTGCTGGGAAGAATCGCCCGCAAGGACGACGAGGCCCTGGAGCAGCTCTACCGGATGTGGTCGGACCGGCTCTACAGCATGGCCCTGCATTGGCTCGGCGACGACGGCGCGGCCGCGGAGGCTCTCCAGGACTGCTTCCTGCGGATCTGGAAAAGAGCCGGCGAATACGATCCGGAAAAGGCCCGCGGCTTCACTTGGGCCGGCATCATCCTGCGGGGCATTTGCCTGGATGCCCTGCGCCGCCGGAAGTCCCGGCCAAAGATATGGGAAGAAGGGACCCGGAGCGTGGCTCTGGAGATGCCCTCAGGCAGCGCCGGCGCGGAAGATCTCTTTTTCCGCGACACGGTGAGTCAGGTCAGAAAGGCACTGGAACAACTGGGAGGACAGGAGACGGAAAGCATCCGGGCCGCCCTGTTCGACCCCGGAACCGTCCAGGACCACGCGGAGCGTTGGGGGGTCCCGGTGGCGACCGCCAAAACAAGAATTTATCGTGCGATGGACAAACTCAGAAGCATGTTGGGACATCTGAAAGGGGGCTTGGAATGAAAGAGCGCAAACACGAAGACGCAGTGCTGCGATCCCTCGGAATCCTGCCGGACCGCGACGCCGCCAACAGCGATCCGAGCTTTCTGAAAAACCCCGAACTGACTGCCGAAGCCCGGACGGCCCGCGAAACAGTGGTCGATACCTGGCTGGCGGTCTCTCCGCTTCAGGTGGCCCCGCCGGGCATTCTGGAAGGGATCATGACAAAGGTGCGGCCGAAGATGGAGACGGCAACACCCCGGCGCCGAATCACCTGGCCTTTGGCGCTCGCAGCGACCGGCTGGGCGGCGGCGCTGGCTCTCGGGCTGATGCTGGTGAACCGGGAAAATGTCTCCCGGACTTTATCGACCGGAACCGAGTCCGGCGAAAGGCACTCCAAGCCTGAACGGCTTCAAGAGAAGGAACTTTCCGGAGCACCGGTCAGGACAGGTCCCACGCCCTCGGCCGCCGACCGGAAAATGCAGGATGAAATCGCGCGCCTGAAACGCTCCATCGAGGAGCAGGAGAGCCACGGGTCCCTTCCGCGGGTACGTGGACTGGCTGCTCCGGGCATGGTCGCAGCCACTCCGGAAAAGGCCCGTGACGACCTCCGGCGCGTTCTGGTTGATGCGCTGCGCTCCTCTCTGGAAGCAGAGACCGGAGCCCCTGGTGATCCCGCGGCGCTGGTGATCGAGCGGGGCTGGCTGCCAGCCGGATTCCCACCAATCGAGGACAGCCAGATCATCCGCCACCGCCATTTCCCGGAAGAGGACTATCAGCAATATGGACTGATGAAGACCGGCGAGGATACTTACTACGACTCCAGTAACAAATTGATCTGGGAGCGGGATCCCGACAGCCGCGGCTTCATCGGACGCAAGGCCGCGCCTACCGACAAGGCTCCGGAAATCAAAACGGAAAACGCCGACCCGAAGCTCCAGCCACAGAAGTCCACAGTTCCTCAGAAGCTGGCGCAGAATCCTCCCAGCGGCATCCTCATCGAAGATCCCGATTCCCGGAGCGCCACCGCGGTGGTCGAGGGAGTTGCTCCCGCCTCGGAGGGCACCTCCCAGGTCGCGGTGTTTACCTTGTCTTCCGGTCAGTCGGTGTCTCTGACGGTCAACTCCTCAATGTTCTCGTCATCCGGCACCTTGATGATTCCGATGTCGGTCGATCCCGCCGGGGTATCCCTGGGCGTCTCCAATTTCCAACTCCAGACCCGCAACAATGCCGGAGCGGTAATCGAAACGCTGATCCAAGGCTTGAACTGAACGGAATCAATCACTCCTGTCCGGCTCGAACAGCTTCTTAATGACATCCGCAAACCGGTTGTAAAAGAAGCCGAGCAACACCAGGGCGGCGCCCAGTGCCAGGAAGGCCACGATCCGGACAAACGCGCCAAGATCCCAGACGTCCGAAATAAACAATTTGCCCATGGCAACCCCCAGGACGGCAAAGCCGGTGTGACGCAGCATCGCCAGCTTCCGCCACAGCCCCACGCTGACCGCGCTGAAACCCAGCGCCGCCCACATGACCACCACCGGCTTCCAGCCGAAGCTCCATACCTCCAGCAGGGTCGACCAAACCGCCAGCAGAGTCATCCCCACCCACAGCAGAAGATCGCGGGCCACGCGTTCCGGTTGCGTCCTGGCACGCTTCATGAAACCCAGCGCCAGAGCCGCAAGAACGACCACCCACCCCACGGGCGATGGCACTGGCGAGATCTCAGTCCACGGACCATCCACCGCCCGCGCCACAAACCAGGAGATGGAAATCCCCAGAAAACCGGTCATCTCGGAATAAAGGGAATGGGCTTCCTTCCGCATCGCGAAAGCGCCCAGAACCAGCGCCGTCAACCCGGTCACATCGCCCCACTCCTCCGGCCAGACCTGCCGGCAGGCCAGCCACCAGCTAGCCGCGGCGGCAAATCGCGAAATCCCATGCGTGATGAGGAGGGCCTCGTCCACCGGCCGGTCCTTTCTTACCGGCAGAGTCATTGCCAGCACTCCCAGGGAGGCAGCCACGGCGACGAAATAGTAGCCCGTCGAATGGCTCATCCATTGGAGGAGGAAGAGGAACGGCAGCAGCAGAGCTCCCGAAATGCACAGTTGATGCGCGCGCAGCGCAAAGCGGCCCAGTGCCGCCAGAGCGACGGCAGCCAGCCCGGTCGTGAGGATCTTGGACTCGGTCGTAAGATCGGAAAGCAGGATCGTCCCCCCGATTGCCGCTGTCACCAGAACCAGCGTCACGATCCGCGCGCCGGATCTCAACCACTTCAGCGCCTCCGTCTCCACCGCCGGGTCGTGGGCCACATGCCGCCAAAGCCAGTGCGTCGCAATCGACAGGAGACCTACCGCAATCCCAGAGCCCATGGAAGTTGGATGGCCGACGAAGGCGCTGAGCCCGGCGGCATAGATTCCAAAAGCCAGTGAAATGAGGCCAGCCTCGGGCAGCAGTTTCCTGCGGTCCACCCAGAGGTACCCTCCCGCCACGAACAGGCTCGTGATCGCTGCGGATACGGGCTTCCAGGCAGCAGGCAATCGGTCGCAGAAGTCGAACAACAGCACTCCGCTGCCCAGCGACAGAAGCAGGCAGGCCATTCCGCGGGAAAGGTCCTGACGAACTTTGACGACCGTTGGCAGATCGCAGCCAATCCGCAGGAAGACGCCCGCCGCCATCACCAAGCCCGCCACCAGCGCATTGCTCCACAACGGTGCGTCCTGGAGTCCCAGCAAGCACAGGCAGACGGCTCCGATCCCGGTCGCCGAACTAAAGGTCAGTTCCGACCGTCCGCCGAATCGGGAGAATGCCGCCGCAAGCGCCGCCGACTGGATGGCAAGGCCGAGCGCGAGTTGGTAACCCTCCAGTTTCACCACCACGGCAAGCGTGATCGCCGCCAGCCCCTGGGCAAAAAACAGCCCGCCGAAGCCCTGCCGGGCCGGACGCGTGATGCCGACCGCCAAGAGCACCGCGCCGAATGCCGCGGCCACCAGCCAGTAGTCTTCGTGGCCATTGATCCGGTGCCAGATGCCGGAGAACAGCAGGAAAAACGCGACATTGTTGGCCGAGGCAAAGAACGACTTCGCCCGCTGGGAGAGCTTCAATTCCAGGCTCGGCCGGACCAGCACCGAAGCGGTAAAGACCGCCCAAACCGGCGGCAGGAACCACAGGCTGGCCGGATCCTCCACCGGGCGGCCACCGATGACCTGCCACCAGAAGAACGACAGATAGCTGCCAGCCATCGCCACGATGCCGGGACCCGCCCACCCGCCGCGCAGCATCATCACCACGCCTGCCAAGGCCAGGGCCAGGTTTGAGACCGAAGAGAGCCAGCCCAGCGGCTGCAATACCGTGGAGTACGACGCCAGTAGAAGCCCCATGACCCCGATGATCCGCGACCGCCACGCCAGCGACAGGCTGGTGATCCCGCCCGCCGCCACAAACACCAGCAGGGCTCCCACAACCGGCGACTCGATCACCCGCAACCGCGGCACATGATGAGCGGCAAAGGTGCACCAATAGCCGAAAGCCAGCCCGCCGGCCAAAAGCACCTCGCCAAACAGAGCGGTGGACTCCTTCTTCCGGACAAAGATCCCGGTCCCAGCCAGAATCCCCGCACCACTGTAGAGAAACAGCAGCTTCAGGATCGGCGGCAGCTTGTGGACGAAATTCTGGTAGGCGAAATTCCCCAGCAGAACCAGGCCAGTGACCAGCACCGCCACCCCGATCCGGCCGAGCCAGACCCGTCCCAGCAGCATTTCGAAAGACTTCTCCCCAACCGCTGCTGGAACCACAACCGCTGGCAGAGGCCGAACCCGCTCATGAACCGGCTCGGCCTGTGGCGCTTCGGCAGCGAAAACCGGTACCTCCTCCAAAACCGGCACTCCCTCTTCCACCGGAATCTCCACCTCGGGAGCCACCCCGGCGGACGGAGCAGCCTGCTCCAGCAGGCGACCGGCCAGATCCTCGATCGCCATCTTCAAATACCCCATCTGGGAGGTTTGGCTTCGCTGCAGCGCCTCCAACCGGGCTTTCAGCTGATCCAATTCGCGTTGTAGCTGCTGGCGGTCGGGGTCGGTCACGGGAAGCTCAGGCTAGCACGCCCACGGGAGCGCCCGTCATCGATTCACCCACATTCATCAGCGATTTCCTCAATGATTACCAAACCGATTCATTCACTGCTCTTTGTCAGACAAAGAGTTGGAATTTCAAACCGGGAGGATTTTCTTCACTTCCCGGGAAAAAATCCATAAATTCCATAGAGCGGCGGCGTTATAAGTCCGTCAAACATCTACTCCTATGAAGTTCGCACACTCTCTCGCTCTCCTGGCCGCCTGCGCGGTGCCGGTTTTCGCCGCTGACAAGAAGAAGGAAGAAGCCGCTCCGCTTCCAAACGCTTCCGTCAGCCAGATCCAGTTCACCCCGGTGGTGAATGAAGTTCCTTTCGACAAGGCCTCCCTCGAAGGCAAAGTCGTCGTCGTCGACGAGTGGGGCGTCAATTGCGGCCCCTGCATCGCCAGCCTTCCCGAAATGGCCAAGATGGCCAAGAGCCTCGAGTCCAAGGGCGTGGCCTTCGTGGGAATCGAAGTGCAGCACGGCACCAACGACCAGATCAACAAGCTCCTGAAGGACGCCCACGTGAAGTACCCGGTGATGGCCGGCGGCTCTTCCGGAGTTTCTTCCAGCTACATTCCCCACGTCTGCATCTTCGGCGTGGACGGCAAGCTGGTCTGGCACGGCAATCCTGGCGACGACGGCTTCAAGAAGTCTCTCCGTGAGGCCATGAAGGATGTCGTCGTGGCCAAGAAGTAACCGGTTCCCGGTTCACCTTCCGTTTCTTTTCAGCGCCGTCCCGGGAAACCGGCACGGCGCTTTTTCGCGCCCCGGCGCCATTCGTAGAATCCCTCCTAAGCCGATAAGGGTTTTTGCTCTCTGTGACCGGACTTTTTCTGTTAATTAAGCATTCGATCCGAGCACCGATCCGATGCGTTTCCAAAAGCTTGTCCAGAACCTCGTCATTCCCACGGGAATCGCGCTGTGGCTGGTCGCACTCGGTTTCGGCTTTCACCGGCTGGCGGCGTATTCGCTGCGTCCGGGGGAAACGCCGGCGGTGATCGTCACGGATTGGCCCGCCGGCCTGCCGATCGAACGCTCCAGCGGACCGCCGACCCTGATCGTGACCCTGCATCCGGAGTGTCCGTGTTCGAAAGCCACCCTGACGGAATTGCAGCGCATCGCCGCCAGCACCCCCTCACTCCGTCTCTACGCGGTCTTCGAAACCTACGACGCCCTCCCTGAAGAGATCCACGGCAGCGCCCTGTGGCGCCAGGCGACCGCGATCCAAGGCCTGAATGCGATGATCGACGCGGAAGGCAAAATCGCCGCCCAACTCGGCAACAAAACCTCCGGCGAGGTCCGTCTTTTTTCTTCCCAGGGCACCCTCCTGTTCAGCGGTGGCATCACGGCCTCACGCGGCCACTCCGGAGAAAATCCCGCCAGCGACGCGGTGATCGCCCTCGCATCCGGATCATCGACCACCCCCCAACTCCACGTTCCCACCTTCGGGTGCGTACTGGATCGATAGCCCCGCCCGATGAATTCTGCTTTTTCCAAACCCACCCAGCAGGAGGCGACACAGGATCGCTCCGCGGAGCTGTTGACCGCTCACCGGCGTCAGATCTACCAGAGAACCGATCGCCTGTTTGCGATCCTGCTCGTCCTCCAGTGGCTCGCCGGAATCGCGGTGGCGCTGTGGATTTCACCACGGACCTGGATCGGCGGCGTCAGCGAGATTCATGAACACGTCTGGGTCGCCATCATTCTCGGCGGCATCATCGCACTGCCCCCGCTCCTGCTGGTGATCTGGCGGCCGGGGGAAACGCTGACCCGTTACGTGATCGCCGTGGCCCAATCGCTGGCTTCAGCGCTGCTGATCCACCTTTCGGGCGGCCGGATCGAAACGCATTTCCATATCTTCGGCTCGCTCGCCTTCCTGGCCTTCTACCGGGACTGGAAGGTGCTGATCATCGCTTCCGCGGTCACCTCGGTGGACCACCTGCTTCGCGGGCTCTTCTGGCCGCAGTCGGTATTCGGAAATCTGGCCGTCGACCATTGGCGCTGGGTCGAACATGTCGGCTGGGTCATTTTCGAGGACATTTCCCTCATCTACTCCTGCCTGCGCGGGCAGTCGGAAATGAAGGAAATCGCCGTCCGCCGCGCCGAACTGGAAATCACCCGCGATGTGATCGAGCACCGGGTCAACGAGCGCACCTACGAACTCGCCACGGCCAACCAGCAGTTGGAACAACAGGTCGAACGCCGCCGCCAGATCGAAGTCGAACTGGTCACCGCCCGCGATGCCGCGGAGGCCGCCAGCCTGGCGAAATCCGAGTTCCTGGCCAACATGAGCCACGAGATCCGCACGCCGATGAATGGCGTGCTCGGCATGACCAGCCTGCTGATGGAAACGCCGCTGGACGAACAACAGCAGAGCTTCGCCGAGACCATCCGTCAGAGCGGCGACTCGCTGCTGTCGATCATCAACGAAATCCTGGATTTCTCGAAAATCGAGGCCGGACACGTCGAACTCGAGCAGGCCCCGGTCACCCTCCTGTCCTGCGTGGAAGAGGCGATCGACCTCTTTGCCAGACAGGCGGCTGAGAAACGCATCGATCTGATCAGCCTGATCGACGAAGACGCCCCGGCCTGCTTCCTGGGCGACGTGACCCGGGTCAGGCAGGTGCTGGTCAACCTGATCGGCAATGCGATGAAGTTCACCGCCACCGGCGAAGTCTTCGTCGAGGTCACTGCCACCCGCATTCCACCGCCGCCCGACGCGGAACTCCACTTCCATCCCCTCCCCCAGGTTGCCCTGGTGGGAGAAAGCCCGTGGCATGAAATCCACTTCCGGATCCGCGACACTGGCGTCGGCATCCCGGCGGAGCGGATGGACCGGCTCTTCAAGCTTTTCAGCCAGGTCGATGCTTCCATGACCCGGCGTTTCGGCGGCACCGGCCTCGGCCTGGCGATCAGCAAGCAACTGACCGAACTGATGGGCGGCACCATCGGGGTCGAGAGCGAGGTCGGAAAAGGCTCAACCTTCTTCTTCAGCATCATCGTCCCGGAAACCGACACGCCGCCGGACGACCTCCCGCCCGTCATCGACCCCTCGTCTTTGGAGGGCCGTCAGTTGCTGGTCGTCGACGACAACGCCACCAACCGCAGAATCCTCTGCCTGCAGGGCCAGCGCTGGGGCATGGTGACCCATGAAGCTTCGTCGGGCGAGGAAGCCCTGGACTTCCTCAACAGCCGCACCCGGCCGGATGTCGCCATCCTGGACATGCAGATGCCGGGAATGGACGGCTTGGAGCTGGCGGAGAAGATCCAGGCCAACCCGCGCCTCTATTCCCTGCCGTTGATCATGCTCAGTTCAGCCGGGATGCTGATGGCTCCGGACGACCCACGCCGCCAGGCCTTCGTCAGCTGGTTCAATTAGCCGGTCAATAAAGCCCAGCTCTGCCTGGCTCTGGCCCGGGCCCTCCAGGCGGTTCCGTCGGTCGGCGGCCTGCCGTTCCGCACGCTGGTAGTGCCCGCCCAACCCCAGGTCCTGTTGGCGGTGGAGTACCCCATGCGGATCCTGCTCGCCGAAGACAATCTGGTGAATCAGAAGGTCGCCAAGCTCCTGCTCGCCAGGCTGGGCTATGAGACAGACGTCGTCGCTGACGGTCTTGAGGTGATCGAAGCGGTTCACCGGCGCCGTTACGACTGCATCCTGATGGACGTGCAGATGCCAAATATGGATGGCCTGGAAGCCACCCGCCAGATCCGAGCCCAGTTTCCAGACGCCAATCTCCTGCAGATCATCGCCCTGACCGCCCACGCCCGCGAGAGCGACCACAAGGCCTGCCTGCTGGCCGGGATGGACGACTACCTGCCGAAGCCGCTCCGGCCGGTGCAACTGGAACAGAAACTGCGACTGGCGGGAGCGAGGGTTCGCCAAGCCGCCATCTGAAAAATTCCCCGGCCCAGCCAGCGGCAGGAGCTCTATCGAATTGCGGCGCGCCTTCGCACGACGACATCAAGACCCACCCAACTCGAGAAAAAGACCGGATGTTGAACGAAGACGGCGCCAGGATCATTCCGCGAAGGACCCCGGAATCGGCAGCCATGTTGGCCAGCGTCAAACGCGCCATGGCGATCACGCCGGCTCTCAACCGGCTGACGTTCGCCGATGCGGACGAAATCCGCACCCTGTTCAGCGATCTGACCGGCCAGGAAATCGACGAGAGCTTTTCGCTGATCCCGCCATTCTACACCACCGGCGGTGAGAATATCCGCGTCGGGCGCAATGTATTCATCAACCAGAATTGCACCATGTACGACCTCGGCGGGATCGACATCGCCGATGACGTGATGATCGGGCCGAACGTGAGCATCATCACATCGAGCCATCCGGTTGAACCTTCGCAACGGCGCGCTTCCGTGATCGCAAAACCGATCGTGATTGAGAAAAACGTCTGGATCGCCGCCGGCGCAACCCTCATCGGTGGCGTAACCGTGGGGGAGAATTCGGTCGTCGCAGCAGGTTCGGTAGTCACCAGGGACGTTCCCCCGAATACGCTGGTCGGAGGAAATCCGGCAAGAGTCATTCGTTCGATTGACGGCTGAGCGACGATCTGGACGGAAGACCGAAACCGAAACGTCAAACCCGCCACGACCGATCTCTCCAGATCGTTCCCATTTCGCCATTCCGGTGCCGCAGAAATCGTGGCAACCTCACCAGGAATCCCCCGTCTTTCCATGCTCTCCCTCTCCTGTTGCCGATTTCTCCCGCTATTGCTGGCATTGACCCCGGCAGCTTCCGGTGCGGGCTCCGACTGGATGAAAACGATCGATGGCAAGCAGCCGCTGGCGCGGCTTTCCATCCCGGGAACGCACGATGCGGGAGCCCTCCACGAACCGGTCGCCGGGACAACCCAGTGTCAGAACCTGACCCTTGCCGCCCAGCTCGAAGCGGGCGTCCGGTTTCTGGACATCCGCTGTCGCCACCAGCACGACGCCTTTGCAATCTATCACGGGCCGGTCGACCAGAAGCTGACCTTCGACGAGGTGCTGCAAACCGTCTCGGCCTTTCTCAAGAATCACCCCAGCGAGACGGTCATCCTCTCCGCCAAGGAAGAGTATAAAGCGGAGGAAAACACCCGGTCCTTCGAGGCCACCTTTCAGAGCTATCTCGCGAAAAACCCCGCCATCTGGCACCTTTCCGCCGCTCTGCCTGCTCTGGACGAAGTGCGCGGAAAGATCGTCCTCTTCCGGCGTTTTCCCAGCACCCTGACCGGCGGGATCGATGCCTCCGTCTGGCCGGACAGCACCACCTTCTCCTCCGGCTCGCTGCGCGTCCAGGACGCCTACCAGGTGACCTCGAACGACCAGAAATGGGCGGCGATCACCCAGCAACTGACCGAGGCCGCCAGCGGCTCTGCGGCGACGCTTTTCGTGAACTTCACCAGTGGCACCACCAAGCGGCTGGGAATTCCGAACATCCCGTCCATTTCGGATGACCTCAATGTCAGGCTGGCCGGCTACCTCAGCGCGCATCCCGCGGGGTGCTGCGGCATTCTGGTAATGGATTTCGTGACTCCCGACGCCTGCGCCAGAGTCTACGGGACCAACTTTCCACCAGGAAAATAAAAGAGGACGGAAAGCGCTCGCCTCCCGTCCCCTTTGAAATCGGTGAATGCCCGCTCAGCGGTGCTGACGGCGCGCGGCCTCTTCCACGAAGACTTCCGCCAGGCGGAAGCTGCGGCGGGAAAGTTCACGGGCATCGTTGTCGCCGATCAGGGCCAGGCCTTCTTCGCTCACCTCGGCAAGGAAGATCTTCCAGGCCTTCTTGGCAATCTGGTCGGAGTCGAGCTTCGGCCGCGGGGCCGCATGCATGGCAGGCGCGGGTCCTGAAACGGGTTCGACGTGGGGGGCTTCGCGAGGCTCCTGGAAAGAGGCCGGTGCGGCGACCGCGTAACCCTGCGTCGGAGCGGTCTGGAAAACCTGCTGGGAACCACCGCCGCCACCCTGGGGAGGCTGCTGGCCGTGCTTGTTCTTCTTACGCCGGCGGCGCTTCTTGCCCCCGCCCTGGGAATCCGCGCTTGGCGGTTCGCCGAAGGTGGCGACGGGATCGCCGTGATCCGAGAAATCGGGGGTGGAACGCTGGGAATGGGAACGTTCGGACCGCTCAGGACGCTCGTCCGGCTCGGAGGACTCCGAACGTTCGGCGGCTTCCCGGCGCGACGGCGCCTCTTGACGCGGAGCGGCGGACTTCTCGGCCCCGGCGGGTGCGGGAACCAACGGCTCAGGCGCAGAGAGGTTCACGACCGTCTCAGCGGCGGCAGTGGCCGGAGCGGATTTCGTCACCCGTTTTGCGGGGCGCTTGCGCGCGGTTTTGGCGGCCTTCGGGACCTCTTCTTCAGGAGCATCGCTCATGGCTCGGAAGGAAGAGCGGGGGAAGCACCCGCGTCGAGCGGAAAGGCCGTGTACCAAAAGAAAAAGGTGGCAGCCCTCACGGACTGCCACCTCGTGGAAAACGGGACGATCAGAAGTTCTTGATGTCGTCGAGACTATCCTTGTGCTTCGGACTGGAGTTGGTCTTGCCATCCTTGCCGGCGGACCAGAGGTCGAAATCCGGGTTCTGGGCATTGGCGCCGGTGCGGTAGAGGTAAGCATTCCCCCAAGGATCCACGATGGTGACGTTGGAACCGCCGCTGGAGCTGCGGATCCACTGCTGACCGCCTTTGCCTTCCTTGTTCAGGTTGGGATCCAGTTCGGCCAGGTAGATCTTGGCACCGGTGGTGCCTGCGGTCTTCGCGTCGACGCCGTCCTGATAAAGGGCCTTGTAGAGCACTTCCGAACCATTCTGACCGTTGGCGTCCTCATTCACGGGATACTTCCGGTTGTCCGAGTAGTAATCCTGAATCGCGCTTTCAAGCAGCTTGACCTGAACGCCGGCCTTCTTGCGGGCGACGTTCTGGTTGACGAGCGACATGCCGCCGATCGTGAGACCGGCGAGGATGACGATCAGAGCGACCACCACAAGTAGCTCCATAAGGCTGAAGCCTGCGGCGGTATTGCGGCGAAGTGATGTTTTCACAGTATGACTGGGTTTACGAAGAGATCGCAGCGAACCGGGGAGGACCGGGGCACACGCCCCGGCTCCGGTCACTGGTTGCCCATCGTGGAGATAACTTTAATCAGCGGCAGGAACAATGCAAACACCACCGCACCCACGACGAGGGCCAGCATGACGATCATGATCGGCTCGAGAATAGAGGTCAGCGCGGTCACCGCGTTGTCCACTTCGTCGTCATAAACGTCGGCGACCTTCAGAAGCATTTCCGGCAGCTGGCCGGTTTCCTCACCCACGTCCACCATGGAGGTGACCATGTTCGGGAACACCCCGGAGGCATTCATCGGGGTGACGATGGACTCACCTTCCTTAACGGCTTCGTGAACCTTTTCGATGGCGTCGGAAATCACGACGTTGCCGGCGGTGTCACGGGTGATGTTCAGCGCCTGAAGGATCGGCACACCGGAGGTCACCAGCGTTCCCAGCGTACGGGAGAAGCGGGCGACGGCGGACTTGCGCTGGATGTCGCCGAAGATCGGCAGCTTCAGTTTCAGGGCGTCGATCACGCGGCGGCCCTTCTTGGTCTTGCCCCACATGTTGCCGAGGAAGCCGATCACCGAAATAATCAGGAAGATCCAGACAATGTTCGGAACGAAAGGAACCAGCGAGGCGCTAATGAAGAACTTCGAAGTGCCGAACACGACCTGGGAGATCATCGGCAGTTCCGCCGAGCCCATTTCCTGGAACATCTGTTCGAACTTCGGCACGATGAACAACATCAGGAAGACGAGGATCGCGACCGCGATGAACATGACGATCACCGGATACACCATCGCCGAAACGATCTTGTTCTTCAGCTTGTGAGCCTTTTCCTGGTACTCGGCGAGACGCACGAGCACGATTTCAAGCACACCGCCGAGCTCGCCGGCCTTCACCATGTTGACATACAACTTGTTGAAGATCTTCGGGTGCTGGGCCAGCGCCTCGGAGAAGGTCGAGCCGGACTGCACGGAGTCAGCGAGAGCGCTGAGCGTGCCGCGAAGCATCGGATTCGGCTCCTGCTTGGCAAGAACCGTGAGACCGCGCAGCAGGGGCAGACCGGAGTCGATCAGGGTCGCGAGCTGGCGGGTGAAGATCATCAGGATCTTCGGCTTGACGCGGCCGCCGGTGGTCGCTTTGCCACCCTTCTTCTTGGCGACCGGAGCGGCTTTGCCTTTCTTCGCGGCGCCCTTCTTGGGGCCGGCGATTTTGCCTTTGCCGGCTTCCACGACCTGCAATGGGTAATATCCCTGGGAGCGGAGCTGCTGGATCGCGTCTGCCTCACTTGAGGCATCCACGGTACCGGACGTCTGCTCGCCCTTGGCATCGGCGGCGGTGAATTGGAACTGGGGCATGGGGTTGTTTTTTAAATCGGATGCAAAAGATGTTGCGCGGCCACCGGGCGGGTGGCGACTCGAAAATTCGGATGGATCAGGTGTATTTCAGGACTTCCTCGATCGTCGTCGTTCCGAGGTAGATGTTGCGGAGACCATCCTCGCGGAGGGTGGTCATCCCCAATTCCATGGCCTTTTGTTTCACCACCACCGTCGGAGCGCGCGAAGTGATCAGTTCGCGGATCGGGTCGGAGATGTCGAGTAGCTCGTAGAGGCCCTTGCGGCCCTTGTAGCCGCTCTTGCCGCAGACTTCGCAGCCGGAGCCGGTGTAGAAGCTCTTGTCACCCAGTTCATGCGCGGACACACCGAGCTGGTGGAGGATCGACTCGTTCGGCTCGTAGGGGGTCTTGCAGTTGCTGCAGATGGTGCGGACCAGACGTTGCGCCAGAATCCCTTCCAGAGAAGCAGCCACCAGGAACGGCTCGCAGCCCATGTCCACCAGACGGGTGATCGCGCCGGGAGCGTCG
>JAQGPE010000698.1 GCA_028293225.1 Akkermansiaceae bacterium
CGATCCGGATGCAAGCGCTGATCGACTGGCTCGCCGCGGCTTTGGAAGAGGGGAGTGCTCACTTGATCCAGCTCGCGGCGAAGCTCCATCACGACTTCGTGCTGATCCATCCCTTCGACGATGGAAACGGCCGGGTCGCGCGGATGCTGGTGAATTACCTGCTGCTGCGTGATGGGTATCCACCGCTGGTGGTCCCTACCGAGAGGAAGTCCGATTATCTCACCGCGCTACGCCTGGCAGATGCCGGCGATTTGACGCCACTTGCCGATTTCCTCGCGGAGGAAGTTGAGCGCTCTCTTAAACTCGGGACGCGGGCGGCAAAGGGCGAGAGCATCGAAGAGTCTGGCGATGTGGAAAAGGAGGTGACGTTGTTCGTGAGGGGCGAAAAAGCGCAGCAGGAACGAGAAATTTCTCCTTCGGTTGAAACTCTGAGATATTTGGCCGAGACGACGCTGATTCCCTTTATTAGGGAGCTCGAACGAAAGCTGGGCAGCCTGAAGCCAGTCTTCGGGCGATATGAAGTGGCGACGACAACCTCGAAGGGTGCTTCCTCTCCTTCCGACCAGGTGAGCTACCATTTGATTGAATTCCCACCGGTGAAGGGTTGGGTTCGATTGAGTTTTCGCTTCCTGGGTTACAAGGGGGTTTCGACGACATCCTTCAATCTGCAGACCGAGGTGGAGATTCGTTTCTCATCCGCTGGCTACATCATCGCTCAGGACGAAAAAGTGATTTTCTCCCGCGATTACTTCCAGCCCCTCCTCGCCGAGGAAATCGACCAGGTCACGGCGTCCATTCTCTCGCGGTTCTTCGATGAAGTCCGGGCTGAGGCGGCGAAGACGGATTGATAGACCCGATTCGTTGCCACGCTTTGCGAATACAGGGGTTGCATTTCCCCGCTTCAGCCGCCATTTCCCTGCCTCCACGAGACCATGAGCCAGAAGCCCCTGCGAATTGCCCTCGGCGCCGATCACGGCGGAGTTGATCTGAAGAATGCACTTGTCGAGCACCTCAAGGCCCAGGGTCATGAGGTGAGCGATCTGGGCACCCACGGCCACGACTCCGTCGACTATCCGGACTTCGCCAACCTGGTTTCCCAGGGCGTGGCTGACGGCACGGAAGACTACGGCGTGCTCTGCTGCACCTCCGGGGTCGGCGTCTCGATCGCGGCCAACCGCCATCTGCACGTCCGCGCCGCCAACGTGCGCTCGGTCGGGGAAGCGAAGACTTCCCGCGAGCACAACGATGCCAACGTGCTTTGCCTCGGCGGCGCGTTTGTCGATGTCGAGACCGCGAAGGCGATGGCCGATGTGTTCTTCACCACCGGGTTCGCCGGCGGCCGTCACGAAGCCCGCGTCTGCAAGGCGTCCGGCTCCCGCATCGCCGAGACCGACCCGGATCTCTACAAGGCCATCGTCGCTGAAGAGCACCGCCAGCGAAACAACATCGAGCTGATCGCGTCCGAAAACTTCGCCTCGCCCACCGTCATGGAAGCCCAGGGCTCCGTGCTGACGAACAAGTATGCCGAGGGCTACCCCGGCAAACGCTGGTATGGCGGCTGTGAAAACGTCGATGTCGTCGAGCAGCTCGCGATCGACCGCGTGAAGAAGATTTTCGGCGCCGAACACGCCAACGTCCAGGCCCACTCCGGCTCCCAGGCGAACACTGCGGTCTACTTCTCCGTGCTGAAGCCGGGCGACAAGATCCTGACCATGGATCTCTCCCACGGCGGCCACCTGACCCACGGTCACAAGGCCAACTTCTCCGGCAAGTTCTACGAGGTCACCCACTACGGCGTCAGCCCGGAGGATGAGCGCATCGACTACGACCAGCTCGCCGAGCTGGCCGTGAAGACCAAGCCCGCCCTGATCACTGTCGGCGCCAGCGCCTACTCCCGCGTGATCGACTTCGAGCGCATGGCAAAGATCGCCCGCGAAGTCGGCGCCTATCTCTTCGTCGATATGGCCCACATCGCCGGCCTCGTCGCCGCCGGGGTCCACCCGAATCCGGTCCCGCACGCCGACTTCGTCACCTCCACCACCCACAAATCCCTGCGCGGCCCGCGCGGCGGCATCATCCTGTGCAAGGAAGAGTTCGCCAAGAAGATCGACGCCCAGGTTTTCCCGGGCATCCAGGGCGGCCCGCTGATGCACGTCATCGCGGCAAAGGCGGTCTGCTTCGGCGAGGCCCTGAAGCCGGAGTTCAAGGACTACCAGGCGCAGATCGTGAAGAACGCCCAGGCGCTCTCCGCCCGTCTCGCCGGCCACGGCTACCGCATCGTTTCCGGCGGCACCGACAACCACGTGATGATGGTCGACCTGCGCTCGAAGGGCCTCAATGGCTCCGACGCCTCCCACGCTCTGGACGAGGCCGGCATCACGGTGAACAAGAACTCGATCCCCTTCGACACCGGCACGCCGATGAAGCCCAGCGGCATCCGCATCGGCACCCCGGCCGTGACCACCCGCGGCATGAAGGAAAAGGATGTCGAGCAGGTCGCCGACTTCATCGCGGAGGCTCTGCAGTCGATCGGTGACGAGCCAAAGCTGCACGCCCTGCGCGAGCGCGTCTTCGCCTTCAACCGCGCCTTCCCGATGCCGCGCTGAAATCAGCGTCGGTCATCATTGAATCAGGATTCTAAAAGCGGGTCAGCCTCTCACGGCTGGCCCGTTTTGCTTTTGCGAGAGACTTGTCTCATGGCGTGATATAGAGCTTCTTGAGTCTAAGTCCGATATCGATGGTCAGGTACTTGTCCTTGAATTGCGAATGAAGCATCTCAAGTGCTTCGGCTCTTGGCGGTGAAAATTCTCCCGCGGGAGAGGACTGAATTTCAGCCAATTGTTCCGCGTAGATATTGATAAAGTCCTGATTCTTGGTGGCCTCCGCTATTTGCTTCAATTTCAAGGTGCACTCCAGAGCCTTCGCCTTGTTTGGCTTGACCAGGACGAAGAACGTTCTGGCACAATAGAGTCCGATGAAATCCGGATGCGCCTGAGCCAGGTTTTCACTCAGCCGGACTTCCAGTTCGTCATGCTTCCTCTGTTGCCATAGCGAGTTGATTTCCTCCGCCGTGGGAGGGGCTGTTGCCTTGCCGCCGCATGAAAAGAGGAACGCGGTGGCAGCGATAAGGACAAGTAGCCTCGTGCGGATCATCAGATGACTATGGGGAAAATTCGCCTTTTGTAACATCATAACTTTCGCGGTAGCTTGGTTTCGATAGAGTGGCTTGTGAATTTCCGGTGAAGGATTTGATCCTGCTTGTTTCTGCACCCCATGGACCGAGACTACGGGGATCGGTATGAACCCGCCTTCTCCTGATTCACCAGCTCCCGCCGCGCCGCGCTCCCGGTTCCGGTTCCGGTTCCGGTTGCTTCCTGTCATGGTGGCGGGGGTAGTGATCGTGGGGTTCTGCTTGAGTGTCTGGCCCCAGATTGCCAAGCAGAAGAAGGCAGCGGATCAAGTGAGAGCGATCAGCAATTTAAAGGCGATCGGCCTGGCTCTCCAGGAGTTCCAGTCGGAGTATGGCCGCTATCCCGATGAAAGTACGGCAATTACCGTAAAGGCGGCGACGAAGACGAATCTGGATTTGAGCGGAACCAGCTCCAACCGTCTGTTCCGGCAATTTCTCGTGACGGGGTTGAAGAGCGAAAAGATCTTTTACGCTCCTCAGCCGGGCCACCGTTGGGGAGACGATCGTTTTGACGACGACGCTCACGCGTTGGAGCCTGGGGAGGTGGGTTTTGGCTACCTGACCGGTGAGGCGGATTCCAACGCCTGGACACCTACCGCGATCCTCGCCGTTGCGCCTCTCGTCCACGGCACCCCCAGGTTCAATCCCGAGCCCTACCGGAACCTGGCCCCGGTTCTCCTCAAGGATAACTCGGTAGGCGTTCGCAGCGTCGGCGCCGATGGGCTGAGCATGAGACCGCAGGATCCGCAGAACATCTTCGATGCCTCCGCACCCTACTGGGGTGGTCATGCGCCGGTGATCCACTGGGCCGAGGAACCGGTGCTTCCTCACTGATGGGAGGTCTGCGCGCATGAAGCCTGCATCCGCTTCTCCGCCCCGCCGCTTCGGGCTTTCCCGCGCGGACAGGGTCGGCTGGATCATCACCATCGTGCTCTGCATTTCTCTGGTGATCGGCTGGACGGTCGTGAAAAGACAGCGCCAGGCGGCGGAGCGGGATTGGTCGGTTCATTCGCTGAAAAGCCTTGGGCTCGTGCTCCAGGAGTTCGCTGCGGAGCATGGCTGCTATCCGGACGAAAGTACGGCACCAGCCGTAAAGACAGCGACCGGCACCGATCTTGACCTCAGTGGCAGCACTTCCAATCGTCTGTTCCGCCAGTTGATCGCGTCCGGACTCAAGAGTGAGAGGCCGTTCTTTTCCAAGTTCGGTGGCTCCCGCAAGCCGGACAACCTCTTCGAAAATGATGCGACCGCTCTGGCTCCGGGCGAATGTGGCTACTGGTATCTGACCAGCGACGGCTCCGGGCAGTGGGGCCCGGAGGCGGTGCTGGCAATGACTCCGCTGCTCAAAGGGTCCACCCGTTTCGACCCGGAACCTCTGGGTGGCATGGCCGTGATTCTCTATCAAAGCAATGCAGCCAGGGTGCTGCCGATCCAGCGGGACGGCCAGGTGCTTTCTCCCCTGACGGGAAAGAGCCTCCTCGATCCCCAGGACCCCTGCTGGCACGGCCACCCGCCGGTGATCCACGAGTGCGAGTGATGGCTACCTGCGCCGGGAAAATGAGGCTGGAGTTGGGCCTGAATCCGAGGCCTCCTTGGCGAAATGAGACCGCTCATCACTCCTGAGCAGATCGCGGAGATGAAAGCTCGCGGCTATGATTCCGAGACCCTCCGTGAGGCCAGGGAATTGCTGGAGGCTCAGGTGCCGGTTGATGAGCTGTGCCGCCGCATCGAGGAGGCCTTTGCTGGCGTCACGCTGGGAAATGGCGTCGGACTGAGCGAAGCGAACGCGCTCGACGACTATGAAGACGAGGCGACCTGTGCCCTGCGACGATTGGACGACGAGAAAGAGGACTGGCGACGCATCACCTGGAAACAGCTGAATCGCTTTTCAAGCAGCCCTTCCTTCTTCGACGCGGAGGGCATGAGATTCCATCTTCCCGCGCTGCTGATCGCCGATCTCAAGGGGGAATATAACCAAGGCATGGAGTTCAATCTGGCCCATCGCTCTGATCATAGCCGCGAGCAATTCTCCCTCCTCAATGAGGCCCAGCGCGAAGTGGTGAGAGACTATCTACACTTCCTCCTGACTCATCCCGACAGCAAATTTCATCGCGAAGACATCACCGATGCTCTCCTCGGCTACTGGGCGGAGAGCGCTCCTGAAAGCACCCGCCTCTCCTCATGACCGCCCGTTTCATCCAAGTGGATCTCGAAATCGAAGCGGTGGATTCGCTCGCGCCGGTCTGCGAAGCATTCGCGGAATCCGGTCTCTTCGAACTCCATCATCTCCAGACGGAGCGTGGCTACTTCGCGGCCTTCGAAATGACGGTTCACGGTGAAGCGGAGGAGGACGCGAGCGATGATCCGGAAGATTTCATCGCCGGCTTCTGCGGTCTGATCGAGGAGTTTGGTGCGGAGGCCCGGGCTTGCTGGGAGGGCGCTTTCCGCAAGACCTTCGACATCGGCTACGAGAGCACCGGCGTGGCAGGGGTCTTCACCTCGGGCTTGAGTCCGGGCCTTCTCAGCCGCATGTCGGCGCTGGGGGTATCGCTGGGCGTGACGATTTATCCGCCCTCCGTCGATGCCCCGGTGGTGATTCTGTGAGCGGCGGGGCTGGCTGTTCGAGCTGCTTGAAGGACGCGTGAAATTCCGGTGAAGGAATCGCTTCCACTTGTCTCTACGGACCGCATCGCGGAGAGATAGGAGTATGGACCTTCCCTCTTCTTCGCCCGGCCCGGAGGATGAACTTCCGGTGCCAAAGGAGAAGCATCCGGCAGCCAGTCCCATGAGAATCGGCCTCGGCGTGGCGATCGGACTGACGTTGCTGTGGGTCATTTCTCCGAGCAAGTTCATAGGCCAGAGAAAGGCGGCGGACCGGACGGAGGCGATCAACCACATTAAGGAGATCTACCTCGCGCTTGAGGAGTTCGATTCGGACTACGGGCGCTTTCCCGATGCCTCCACCTCTTCCAGAGTCGTCGCGATCTCCCATACGAAGCTGACGCTCGGCGACGGCAGTTCGAATCAACTTTTCCGCCAGTTGTTCGCAGCCGGGTTGGAACGCGAAAGGCTTTTCTATGCGAGGATTGCGGGAGCCATCAGACCGGACGATCGCTTTGACGATGATGCTCATGCCCTGTCGCGCGGCGAGTGTGCCTTCGCTTACATTCCGGGCCTCTCCAGTCACTCGCCGCCTGAGACTCCGGTGCTGATGACGCCGATGATTCCGGGGACAACCCGCTTCGACCCCAAGCCTTTCGATGGCAAGGCAGTCATCCTGAGAATCGATGGCTCGGCGAAGGCAATGCCGATCGATGATTCGGGGCGGATCATGGTCGAAGGCAAGGATCTGTTCGACCCCTCCAACCCTCTCTGGGAAGGAAAGGCTCCTGACATCAAGTGGCCGGAGTAGCGCCCACACACGAACACAAATTCACCATGCTTTCCCAACCACCACCCGACGCTCCCGCACCTCCTCCTGGACCACAGGCCATCAGGTCAAAACGGGTCATGTCCGGCATTCTGTGGCTGGGTGGGGGCTGTGCTGGCCTTCTCCTGCTGGCGATGTTGATTGTGCCGCGCGATTTGAGAGGGAGGCGAGGTGGAGATCGTGTCGAGGCGATCAACAACATCAAGCAGGTCGGTGTGGCGCTACAGGAGTTCGACAGCGAGTATGGCTGCTTTCCCAATGACGCCACGGCGGTGACAGTGAAGGCTGATTCCACCACCGCTTTGACACTCGGGGGAAGCAGTTCAAACAGCTACTTCCGGCAATTGATTGCCACCGGACTGAAGAGTGAGAAGTCTTTCTACGCAAAGCGTGCCGGCGGGAAGAGGTCCGATGACCTCCTGGCCGACGATGCCCATGCCCTCTCTCCCGGGGAGTGTGGATTCGCCTATATCGTCGGACTCTCGGGCTCCATGGATCCAAGCACTCCCATAGTCATGACCCCCATGATTGGCGGCACGACACGGTTTGATCCTTCGCCCTTCGATGGGAAGGCGGTTGTTCTCTTCCTCGACAATTCGGCCAGAGCCCTTCCTCTCGATTCATCCGGTCGCGCGATCCTTAATGGCATGGATCTTTTCGATCCACGCCAGCCTTTCTGGCGCGGCAAGGCTCCTGACCTACGGTGGCCGGAGTAGCTCAAAGCTCATTACTCTTCCTCCGCGTCATATGAATGAGCCGCTCTCCGACTTGAGTTCTGTGTCTCCAGCCAAGGGTGGTAGGAAGGCCCAATCGCACCTTTTCTGGGGGATAGGAGGAGTCCTGGGAGTTTTCCTGGTCGCGATCGCCTGTCTCCGGCGGCCGGTCGTTCTCAGGGCATACCGGTCGCCCGACCGGGTCGAAGCCATCGCTCACATCAGGGAGGTTTATGGGGCGCTGGAGAAGTTCGACTCGACCTACGGAAGCTACCCGGACGCATCAACAGCTTCCAGGATCAAGGCCGCCAGTGGCACTCCGCTGACGCTCGGCGAAGGCAGCTCGAATCAGTTCTTCCGCCAGTTGCTCGCGACCGTCCTCAGGAGCGAGACCCCTTTCCACGCGAAGATCCCAGGAGCGATCAAACCCGACAATCGCTTCGCCGACGATGCCCATGCCCTCTCTCACGGCGAGTGTGCTTTCTCCTATGCCGCCGGACTTTCCAGCCAGTCACTTCCCAGCCTGCCGCTGTTGATGACGCCGATGATTCCCGGAACGAATCGCTTCGATCCCAAGCCATTTGA
>JAQGPE010000794.1 GCA_028293225.1 Akkermansiaceae bacterium
ACTGTGCTCCCCCCGCACGCAACAGGGTTGCGCCTTCGCAGGCCGCTCCCGCTGGAGATCCGCCGCAGCCGCCGGCTGAGACCTCCGCTGTCTACTCACTCCGCCATCGCCACCGCCCGTGGGTCGCTCACCAAAAGCTGATAGCCATCAGTTTTCTGGGTGACGCCGCCGTGGTGTTCCTGGCGATGGTCATCGCCTATGTGCTGCGCTTTGAGACCTCTCTGAAGGAACTCGGGATCTCGCATCCCGGGCTTGAGGTTCGCAACTACTTCAGCCACCTGCTGCTCGGCGGCGTGCTGATGCTGGGCCTGCTGGCCAATTTCCGGATCCACGATCCGCGGAACTTCCTGGCCCTGCGCCCGACCTTCACCGTCATTTTCAAGAGCTGCGCCATCTGGTTCGTGGGGTTTCTCGGCCTGGCTCTGATTTTCAAGCTGTCGCCTGCGATCAGCCGCATCTACTGCGCCGTGGGGGCGGTGCTGGCTCTGGTGATGCTCAGCGCCTGGCGCTGGGTGCTCTATTGCATCCTGCGGCGTGAGAATTTCGCCCGGGTCCTGCGTCAGAAGGCGGTCTTCGTGGGCTGGAATTCCGAATGCGACAATGCGATCAAGCGCTTCGGCGATGGACGCTCGCATCGCATGAGCATCCACGGCGTGATCGCGCCTCCCGGCGGCGCCTTTGAACACCAGCCGCCGGCTGAAGTGCCGGTGCTGGGTGACTACGACAATTTCCGCAATCTGATCCGCACCAGCGGCGCCGATGTCGTGATGGCCGTCGACGGCTGCATGGACCGCCACCGCATGCTCATGCTCGCGGAAACCTGCGGCAAGGAGTTCGTCGACTTCAAGCTGGTCCCCAGCTGCTTCCAGATCCTGGTTTCCGGCCTGCAGGTCGAAAGCATCCACGGCATGCCGGTGCTCGGCGTCGGCAAACTGCCACTTCACCACGCCTTCAACAACGCACTGAAGCGCAGCGTCGACATCCTCGGCGCCCTGCTCGGCCTGCTGGTCTTCGGTCCCGCGATCCTCATCTTCGCCCTGATGGTCTGGATGGAATCCCGCGGCCCGGTGTTCTACCGCCAGCGCCGGATCGGTCTCAATGGCCGCCCGTTCGACATCCTGAAAATCCGCTCCATGCGCCTCGATGCCGAAAAGGCCGGCGCTCCCGGCTGGACCGTCAAGGACGACCCACGGCGCCTGAAGATCGGCGCCTTCATGCGCGAGTGGAACATCGACGAACTGCCGCAGTTCCTCAACGTCCTGCGCGGCGAAATGAGCTTGGTTGGCCCGCGCCCGGAACGCCCCGAACTGATCGCCGGCTTCAACGAGGAAATCCCGCACTACAACGTCCGCCACAACATCAAGCCCGGCATCACCGGCTGGGCCCAGGTGAACGGTCTGCGCGGCGACACCTGCCTCAGAGAGCGGGTGAAGTTCGACCTCGACTACATTGAGAACTGGAACTTCCTCCTCGACTTCCAGATCATGTTCATGACCTTCTTGAATCGGCGCGGAGCCTGCTAAGCGCTCGCCCGGCCTCTTCAAAACAGGGCATGTCTGCTGCCAGTCTACCGGAAGCCGCCTCCCGTCGCGATCGTTCGATCCGGCTGGCGATCAGCACCTCCCTGCTGTCAAAAGTCGGGACGCTGCTCCTGCAACTCGTCTCGATCCCCCTGGCGGTTCGCATCTTCGGCCGCACCGAGTTCGGCCTCTACACCACGGTCAATCTGACGCTGACCACGGTCTCGATGCTTGAGGTCGGCGTTGGCCCGGCGCTCGCGCACGGCCTGTCGAAAGCCCGCGCCACCGGCAGTGAAGAGGATCAGAAAATCCTTGGCTCCACGGCTTTCTTCACCGTCCTCGGCGTCGCCATTCTCGTGGCGATCCTGCTCGCCGCGGTGCTCCTCACCGTCCCTCTGGCCGCGATTTACGGCCAGGACTTCGCCGGCAAGGAATCGGTCATGCGGCCCGCCCTGTGGGTGGGTCTCGGCCTGTTCCTGATGTTCTTCCTGCTCAACCTCACCGAGCGGATCCGCGAGGGGCACCTGGAGGTTGCCGCCAACAATCTCTGGGGCGCCGCCGGCAACCTCACCGCCGCCGCCGCCGTGGGTTTCGGCGTTCTGGCGGCCCGCCGGGAATGGTTCACTCCTGAGATCTGGTGCCTCGTCCTCGCCGTTCATGGCTCGCTGGTGCTGGCCAAGGGAGCGAACACGATTTCGCTGTGGCGCACCCATCCGGCGATGATTCCACGGCTCTCGTTCTTCCGGAAAGCGGTGGCCAAACATTTGTTTTCGGACGGCATGTCCTTCTCGACCAGCCTGCTGCTGACCGGACTGGTCGAGTACAACCTGTGCGGCTGGATGGTCGGCCGTCTCGATGGCGGTCCAGCGGCCACCGCCCTCTATGGCGTGTTCATTTCCCTGACGGTGATGCAGCTCGGCTTCGTCATCATGCTCAGCACCCCGACCTGGCCCGCCGTGGCGGAAGCGCTGGCCCGTGATGACTACCCTTGGGCGCGCCGCGCGGCGAAACGGCTCTATCTGTTCGGCACGGGGTTCGCTTTCTGCTCGGCCATCGGCCTTATCGCCATCGGACCATGGGTGCTGCCGTTGTGGCTGGGCAAGGATTTCTCCGGCATCAGCCGCGCGGTGCTGGCCTGCTACAGCCTGTATTTCGTGGCCCACGTCTGGCGCCATCTCAACCACGCGCTGATGGTGGGCACCGGCCAGGTCGGTCGTTTGGCGCGGATCCAGGTGGTCGAGTCCGTTCTGGTTGCCGGGATCGCGTACCTTGCGCTCCGCTACGGTTCCATGGAAATCATGTTGCTCGCCATGGCGGTGGTCATGCTATCGATCACCGGGTGGCTGCTGCCCCGGCAGGTGGCGGCCATGTTGCGGAAATGACTCAATTTTCTATCTCAACCGCCGCTCGCGGCCTCTCTAACTGACTCGATGAAAAAGATTCTCGTGACCGGTTCCTCCGGGCTGATCGGCTCTGAAGTGTGCGTGCATTTCGCCGGCCTCGGCTGGCAGGTGCATGGCGTGGACAACAACCAGCGCGCGGTCTTTTTCGGTCCGCAGGGCGATACCCGCTGGAACCAGAGCCGCCTTTCCGAGCAACTCGGCGGTGGCTTCGTCCACCACGAACTCGACATCCGCGACCGCCAGGGCGTTCAGGCCCTGCTGAAGGATGTGAAGCCGGACGCGATCGTCCACACCGCCGCCCAACCATCCCACGACCGCGCCGCCGCGATCCCTTTCGATGATTTCGACACCAACGCCGTCGGCACCCTGAACCTGCTGGAAGCCGTCCGCCAGGCCTGCCCGGAGTCGCCCTTCGTCCACATGTCGACGAACAAGGTCTATGGCGACAAGCCGAACACCATCGATCTGGTCGAGCTCGAGACCCGCTGGGACTACGCCGACCCGGCCTACGCCGATGGCATCGCGGAAACGTTTTCCATCGACCAGTCGAAGCACTCGTTGTTCGGCGCTTCGAAGGTCGCTTCCGATGTCATGGTCCAGGAATACGGCCGCTACTTCGGGATCCCGACCTGCTGCCTGCGCGGCGGCTGCCTGACCGGACCGAACCACTCCGGGGTCGAGCTGCACGGCTTCCTCAGCTACCTGGTGAAGTGCAATCTGGAAGGCAAGCAGTACAATGTCTTCGGCTACAAGGGCAAGCAGGTGCGTGACAACATTCACTCGCACGACGTCGCGGCTTTCATCTCCGCCTTCATCGCCGCCCCACGCCAGGGCGAGGTCTACAACCTCGGTGGCGGGCGGGCCAACTCGTGCTCGATCTGGGAAGCCTTCAAGATCGCGGAGAAATTCAGCGGCCGCGAGCAGGTCCACGCCTATGTCGATGAGAACCGCGCCGGCGACCACATCTGCTACATTTCGAACCTGGCCAAGATGAAGGAGCACTATCCGAACTGGGACATCACCATCTCGCTGGAGGAGACGATCCGCCAGATCGTGGTGGCGAACCAGGAGCGCATGGCTTTGGCTCGCTGAGCCCTTCCTCTCTCTGCTCCCTGTCACGAATGAAGAAGACCATCGCATTCTTCGCGCATGAG
>JAQGPE010000802.1 GCA_028293225.1 Akkermansiaceae bacterium
TGTCCGCTGGACGGCGGCTCGGTGGACGCGGTGTTTCATGCGACGCTGCGGCTGCTGCAAAACACCGGGCACCATCACCACACCGAACTGGTGGCTTTCCCGCTGGCGAATCCCGTGGCCGTGGGCCAGGGCGCGCCGGTGCTGGATGACGATGTGCGCCGGCTGCTGCAGCGCCAGCTGGCTTCCGAGCGCTACGATGGCCTGCTGGTCCTGCATGATGACCCGGCGGTCAATGATCTGACCTTCCGCCTGAATGCTGAGGAAGGCTCTCTGAATCTGGCGACGGAGTTGCTTTCGCACGCTGGTGCGAATGGAAAACTGTCACCCTTGGAGAAAGGCGATCTGGAACCGCGCGGGGCGAATGAAGGCACGGCCACCGTGCTGCACGCGCTGCTGCCAGCCCGGCAGGGTCGCGCGGCCTGTGCGAAGCTGGGCGCTGAGGTGATTCTCGACGTGCTGGCGGAGCTGGGAGCGATCGAAGATCTGTGGAGACAGCCGGCGTGAAGGTTTTTTCAGCCACGGGCCGGGCTGGGGCGCTGATCGCGCTTGCCCTGATGCTGGCCGCCTGTGCCTCGCCCCCTCCGGGAGGCACGGGATCTGCGGCGAAGTCCATCCCGGCGGCGCCGCGGAGTCCGGAGCTGCAGCGGGCGGTCCAGGCGGTGGAGTCCTTTCACGCCAGCCGCGGCAGTTGGCCGGTCTCGCTGAGCCAGGTGGGAGTGGGCGACCGTGCGCTGTCGTACGAGGCAAATGCCGCCGGCTGCCGGATCAGCGATTCGCAGGGCGGGAGTTACGATTCAACCACGAGGCGGTAGCCGCCCCCGATCTCAGCCCATGGGGAATGAAATCCTGAAGACGGCGCCCTCGCTTTCCCCGCTGAGCAGTTCGATCGTGCCGCCGTGCTGATCGACGAGTCTTTTGACGATCGACAGCCCGAGTCCGGTCGAGGCCTCGTCACCCGTGGGCGAGGCGCTCAGCCGGGTGTAGCGTTTGAAGAGCCGCTTGCGGTCTTCCTGGGTAAAGCCCGGGCCCTGGTCCCGGATCTCGATGATCCCGGCCTGTGCCTCCGGCCGGAAGGTGATCCAGACCTGGCGTTGCCGCGGGCTGAACTTGATCGCATTGATGAGCAAATTTTCGACGACCTGGGTCAGAACCCAGTCCGGTACCAGCAGCGGCTGGGCTTCGTCCACTTCCAGATGAAGGTGAATGCCCTTTGCCTCGGCCCGGGTGGCGAGACTGCCGACCACCGTGCCCAGAACCTCCGCCGGATCTCCGAAGCGGGGACAGCTTGAGGCCTGATCCGCATGGGCCAGGGAGCTCATCAAATTCACGGCCCGGGTCGTGGATTCTGAAATGATATTCAGCAGGGGGTGCAGCCTTTCCGGCACTTCCGCGATGGCTTCGTTGAGCAGGCAGGAGGCCATGACCACGCTGCTCATCGGGGATTTCAGATCGTGCAGGACGAGATCAAATGCGCTTCTGGCCCGCTCGCGGGCGGTGGCGGCTTCCAGCTGTCCCACGGCGAGGGCGGCCAGATTCCGCACCAGGTCGAGCTCTTCGTCCCGCCACTCCCGCGGCAGAAAATCGATGACGCAGAAGGAGCCGAGGACGTGCCCTTCGTCGGTCATGAGGGGGAAGCCGAGATAGGACTTCAGGCCCAGGTCGGTGATGGCCGGGTGGTCCCGGACCCGCTCATCCGCCGGTCCGTTGCGAACGATGAAGGGGCTGCGGCTCAGAACGGCAAATTTGCAGAGGGAATGGGAAATCGGCGTCTGTCGTGCTTCAGCCAGATCGTCGGGGAGTCCGCAGGCTCCTTTGAAAACCTGCCGGTCCTCTGTCACCAGGGAAACCAGGCAGATCGGCGTGCCGAGAAGCTGGGCTCCCAGCCGCGTCAGCCGGTCGAATTCCCGGTCGTGTTCGCCCTGGGGTGCGAGGATTCCCTCCAGAACCCGCATGCGGGTTTCTTCGGCGAGGGCGTCTAGATGATCCGGCACGTCGGATACGTGTTGGATTTAGGCGTCACTTGCCAGCGGATTTTCCGGGTAAGTGCCTCAACCGCAAAAGTTCTTAGTTCTGCGGAGTGGAGACTCTATCCCTAGCGGGTTCGAAAGATTGTTAGGGGAAATTAAGCATTGAGGTTCAGATGCTTTCGCGAAAGTTCAAAAAAATATTGCACGGATTTCAAAAAATTCTTATCAAATGAATTACACAGTGAACCTGATATTTAATAAACCTTGAATATCAACCTGCTCCTGTTAGAAAGAACCGCCCTACTTCAATCCCCCTTTGAAGTTGATGATGTCCACTCTCCCTAAATTGACTCTGCGCGCCGGGCTCGCGGTCGGCTACGATCAGCCGCTGGCGAGTTTGCCTGAAGATGTGACCCTTGCTGGAGGGACGCATTTCCTTTTGGCGCGCAATGGCCGGGGCAAAACCACCTTACTGAGGACGGTGGCGAGGACCTTGAAGGCCTTGAAGGGCTCCTTCGAGGCGCAGGGCCGGATCCAGTTTCTGCCTGAGGATCTGAAATTCGACACTGAAATTCCGGTGCAATCGATTTTCAAAGCGATGATCCCCAAGGCGGCCCGGCAGGCGGCGTTGGAGCTGGCGGGGAAGATCGAGTTGGATGTCAAAAAGCCCTACGGCAAGCTGTCCACCGGCAATCGCCGCAAGACGAATCTGATCGTCACCGAGTTTTCCACCGATCCTGCCGGCGCCAATATTCTGCTGCTCGACGAGCCCTTCAGCGGCCTGGACGCCTATGCCCGGGAAATTTTCGAAGATCTCTGGGTCCGCAGCTCCGGCACGATCATGCGGCTGGTGAGCTGCCATCCGGACTACGACTCCATGGGCATGCCGAGCGCGCTCATCATTCACGGCGGCTCCATCGTGCACGCCACCGGCAGCACGCAGACCTGGAATCAGCTCAAACAGCAATTGAACTGAGCCATGCGCCTCTTCCGTCTCACGCTTTCCACTCTGTTCCGGCGCAAGTCGTGGGTGCTCTGCGCCATCGCGACCGCCATTTTTCCCTTCCTGCTGGTGCAGATTTCCGGCGCCACGGAGAACCGGGCGCTGGAGAAGCCCGCCCTGGCGCAGGCGACCTGGGCGATGGCGATGCTTTCCGCGATTTTCTGGGCCTTTTACAGCGCGGCATTCCAGGGCGAAGCGAACTCGAAGAGCGGGGTGGGGGAGTATTTCCTGACCACCGGGGTCTCCGCGGGACGTCAACTCACGGAGATATGGCTGGCGGTTTTCATTTATGTCATCCCGCTCCCGCTCATTTCAGCCGCGATATGCGTCCTGGCGGCGAGTCCGGGCCTCGCGGGG
>JAQGPE010000814.1 GCA_028293225.1 Akkermansiaceae bacterium
CTCGAAGATGCCGAGGTTGTTGACCAGGATGTCGACGGCGGGGAATTTCGCGACCAGCGCTTCCGCTCCGGCGGCGGTGCCGAGATCGCCGGCGAAGCCCTCGACCTTGGCGGCCGGGGAGGCTGCGAGGATCTTGCCGATCGCGGCGGACACGGCTTCCCCGGTGCGGCCGTTGACGATGACGCGCGCGCCTTCGGCGGCAAGGAGATTGGCGATGGCGAAGCCGATGCCCTTGGTGGAGCCGGAGACGAGGGCGGTTTTACCTGCGAGTTCGAGATTCATAGCGTGAGATATAGGGAGACGGCGCCGGCTTGGGACAGGAAAAGTTCGCGCCCGGCGGTGGGGTCAGATCGTCTCGTTGGAGGATTCGTCCAGTGGAAAAGGGCGGGAGGGTCAGGAGAGGCCGGGCATTTGCGCGCGGACCTGTTGGGCGATTCCCCGGGGCAGATCGACGGAGCGGGCGTGGTCGCCCCAGGAGGCGAGGGCGGTGTCGATCTGATGGAGCGCATCGTCCACCCTGCGAACGCCCTGGGAGTTTCCCAGCTTGCGCAGGTCCTCCCGCGTTACGCCGTAAGCCTTGCCGAGAACCCGGCCGGCGCGGAAACCGGAGGTGAGCGGGTTGGTGGCCTGGGTCAGGTCAAAAGCCGGGGAGAGCCGCCAGGTGCCGCCGTCATCCATGAGGAAGGCGTGGTTGCGGCCGTGGTCGTCGTCGTTGCCGGCGGCGATATTGAAGGCGGCGCGGCGGAAGACCTGCTCGACCGCCTGGTGGTCGCCGGTGAGTTCACGGGTCAGATTCATGAGGTCACCGTAGTCGAGGCCCTCGCGGACCGGGGTATGGGTCAGGCCGGAGAAGGAGTGAAGATGCAGGCGGCGGCCGTCCGGAAGCCGGTCGAAACGGCGGGTGAGGAAATGATGGCCGCCGGCGGCTTCGAGCAGCTTGGTCTCCGGGCAGTCGATGCCGGCTGAGGCGGCCATTTGCATGTAGGCTTGCTCGATTTTTCCCTCGTGGGTGTCGGGGTCGAGATCGAACTTCAGCAGCCAGGCTTCGCGGCCGGGGGCTTCGTCGAGGAAGATGCTCGTGCCACTGAGCCAGAGGAGGGCCTTGGGCCGGGCGCCGCCGGGGGTGATGCCGGCGTGGATGAGTTGGTGGATGACCTGCTCGTTGTCGCCTTTGATCGCGTCGCGGGCGGCATCGACCAGGGCGGTGAGGCTGGTCAGGAGTTCGCCGTTGAAGTCGTGGTCATCGATGATCGGCTTGAACAAAAGAGCGCCCATCTTGCGGTCGCCCTGGCAGGCGAGTTTCTGGAGCGAAGAGACTTTTCCCCACGGAATGCCGGCCTCGAAAAAGAAACGCCGCATCATCTGCTCGCCCCACCAGTCGGGCAGGGCGTCCTGGAAGAGGCCATGCAGGTCGCCGAAGGAAGGTGTCGGCGTGCGGACGGCGGCGTCGGTGGAATTGGGCAGGTAGAGAGGGGAGAGCTCGCGCTTGCCGGTTCTCCAGGCGGCATCGTACTCAAACAGGATGCCGCCGCGGGCGTCCTGGGTCAGGTGCCCGACGAGTTGGTCGCTGAAATGGACTTCAAGCTCCACCGCTGTCCTTTCTTCTGCGTGGGGCGCGTTTGCGGTCCATGCGCCTGGCGGCTTCGATCGATTCGAAGGAGGAAGGGGTGGCGAAGAGCTCGCGCAGTTCGCCGTCGGCGCCGAGGATCCCGGCGATGCGGATCAGCCTCTGGAGGGAGCCCTGGCCTTTTGATTCCAGGAGTTTGAGGGTGGAAAGGGCGACGCCGGCGCGTTCGGAGAGTTCCTCCTGGGTCCAGCCGCGCGCAAGTCTCAGGCCGCGCAGGCGCTCGCCGAGGCCCTTGGCGAGGGCGACGGGATTGCGGAAATTAAGAGCCGATAATTTGTCCACAAGGGGGCTATACACCCGTATCGGCTAAAATTCCACCCTTTAAATTCAGTGTTCCAGCGGATTTCCATGCTCATCCCGCAGGCGCTGGCCGTGGTGGAGGTAGAAATGGAGGTGTGGGGTCGTCTGGTAGTCGCCGCTGTTGGTGGACAGGCGGCAGCCGCCGTGTTCAGCGGTGACTTGGCCGCAGAGGGTGGCGGCGAGAGTGAGCATTTCGTGGATCACCGGGAGGTCGGCGGGCTCGAAGGAGGCCAGGGAGGGAATGTGGCGCTTCGGGATGACAACGATGTGGACCGGCCAGTAGGGCCGGGTGTGATGAAAGGCGAGGACGTGCTCCGTTTCCGCGAGGGGCGTGACCGGGGTTTTGCCGGAGAGAATCTGGTCGCAGTAGAAGTCCATGGCAGGTTGTTAGAACGGGTCGAAGCAGTCGTAGTTCCGCTGGCGGAAGATTTTTCCGTCCCTGAGTTCGATAAAGATGCCGAGGCGGGCGCTCATGACATCGCCAGGCTGGAGGGTGCCGGCGGGGATTTTCAGGACGGCGGACCATTTCACTTCCATGGCGACGCGGCCGCCCTGGGCCATGGCGCTGACGATTTCGTAGCGCTCGTTTTCGACCGCCATGCGGCCGCGGTTGGAGGCGTCCATCAGGCCGGTGAAGTCGCGCCTGGCTCCCTGGGGGGAGAAGCGGTTCGGGAACTCTTCCTGGATGACGTCGGGGTGGAAGAAGGCGGTGATGTCTTCTTCGCTGGCGCGGTTTTCGACCGCGGCGAAGTACTGGCGGATGAGGTCGATGTCGTTCATGAGATGGGAGATTCTCCTGAAGTGAATCCTTGCTCAGAGCGAAGGTGCCTAACTGTAATGAAACCTGGCTTGAGCAATCAACAACCCATCTTCGCTGACCCGATAGACCAGGCGGTGTTCGGAGTCGATACGGCGTGACCAATATCCTCGAAGAATGTGTTTCAACGGCTCCGGCTTGCCGATGCCTGAGTGCGGGCTTCTGACGATGTCCTTCAACAATTGATT
>JAQGPE010000037.1 GCA_028293225.1 Akkermansiaceae bacterium
GACCCTGCGGGTCAGAAGATCCTCATCAGTCAACTCATCGCCAACAGCGAGCTGAACGATGAGATGCGGGCGAATTTCGTCATGATGGTCGGGTATCATTTGACGGAGAAGGAACCGCTCCGCGCGCTCGATCTCTACATGAGTGCGATCAGCCGGCTGACCATATCGGCCGATAGAGCCCGCAGCCTGGTTGGCTTCACCTTGGAGAAGCTGGCGGGTAGTAATCCCCAGCAGGCTCTGGACTGGGTCGAGAGGAATAAAACGGACCACCCCGAGCTGATCGATGACCTGACCAAGGTCGGAATTCTGAGTGGCATCGCGAAATCCGACGCTTCACTGGCGTTTTCCTCCCTCGAAAAGTTCGGAATGTCGGAGAATCCCCAGGCGTTGGAGCGCATCGGTGGCGGTGCTTCTTCCGCGGAAGAACGCAGTGCCGTGCTGGCGGCCATGCGGGATTACACAAATCGCGCGGGTAGTGAGGAGGAGCGGCAGATCGCCATGAAAAGCACGCTTGCCGGGATGGCTGCCCAGTTCTCTCAAGCTGGTTTTGACAGCGCCTCCAAATGGCTGGAGACGGAGAAACTGAGTCCGGAGGAAGCGGCCGGACTGTCCGGAGGCATCGATGCTTCATTGGCCAAGGGCGACACCGGCAGATGGATCGACTGGATGTCCGGTGTGCTGCCGGTGGATCAGCTGGGCACCAAGGTGGATGAGTTGGTGAAATTCTGGACTCAGGAGGACTACCGCTCTGCCGGAGCCTGGCTGGAAAACGTTCCGGAGGGAGCCACTCGCGATGCCGCGGTCAAAGCTTACGCGGGCACAGTGGCCTCAGCCGACCCAGGAGTCGCAGCGCAGTGGGCGCTGACTTTGCCTGCGGGAGACGAGCGGACCAATCTGATGAAGAACATCTACGGCGAGTGGAAGAAGCAGGACGAAAGGGCAGCAGGCGATTTTGCCCGGGACAACGGAATCGGCGAATAAGCAGGCCGCCGGAAATGCTTGATCCTCACTCGTCCTCCGGGCCGCCGCCCTCGCTGTATTTCGCTGCGACGGTGGTCATCCACTGGAACTCCTCGGCGTGGGTCTTACGATAGTCCTCGTAGCCGGCGCGCAATTGCCGGTCGCGGGCCTGGAGGTTCTCCGGAGTCAGGCGCACGCCATAGTCGGCGCCGGGGCCGCCATCGAGCGGCCAGCCCATCATGCGGGCGAGCATGATGTCGCCGAGAGATTTCAGGGCGTGGGTGCCGTCCATCCAGTACTGCATCTGGGCCTTCTCGTCGCCCAGTGGCGGGACGGTTTCGGCATTGAGCGGGTGGAAGTCGTAGAAATCCCAGATTTCGATCGGCGGCGTGTTGGGATTTTTGGCGTCAGCCTCCGCGGCGAGTTTGACCACGGTGCCGCGCTCCAGGTCGAAGGCGGGGTCCGGATCGCCGGCGTAGAAGTAGGTGGCCACGTAGATCGCGTGGTTCGGCGGGATCATCAGGATCAGCCGGCAGCCCTTTTTCTTGGCGGTGTCGAGGATTTCGCGGAAGGCATCAAGCTTCGAGGCGACCAGTCCGTGCTGTGCTTTGCGCTGGCGGATGAAACGGATGGCGTGGGGGATGGAGTCGGACTCCAGCTTTTTGCGCAGGTCGAAGGATGGCTTGTGACGCAGGCGGTGACCGTTCGCGGTATACTCCGGGAGATGCTTGGTCGCGCGGTCGTGGATGGCGTTGTAGGAAGCCTGGACGCTGTTGTAGCCGAAGATGTAGCGGAGCTCGCGTTCGACCGGGTCGGCCTTGTCGTTCAGCGGCGACTCGGTGAAGCCGGCGGTGGCGCCAACGTTGTAGTCGACGGTCAGGTCGTAGAGATCGACCCCGACGATGGCGAGCTGGAGGGGCTGGCGGTCGGCGGCGTACTTGAACATGGCGGCCGACTCCGGCAGGGAGCCGGCGCTGAAGGCGAGATTGGCGACGCGGAGATCGCCCCAGTGGGGGTTGGAGGGGTCGAGCGCGATGTCGACGCGGGACGAACCCATCATCACGGCGTCCCATTTTTCCGAGCGGATCAGGCCGGGCTTCGCGGTGCGCTGGGAGCGGTAGATCGGGCGGTAGTCGCGAAAGCCATTATCGCTCCACGGCGTGGGGGTGACGCCCAGCGGATTGACGCGGGTGTTCACGATGCCGAACACGGTCATCAGCGTGCCGAGGGTGGCGCCGAGACCGATGGCGTAGCGCCGGAAGCTGCGCTCCAGGGCGCTGCGGCGCGGCTTAGAACTGGAAGTAGATGAAGTCACTGACTTTATCGAACTGGTAGAGGGTTCCCAACAGCAGCAGGACCATGAAAATAAACCACGGCAGGGTCGGCTGCCACTGATACCAGCGCGGCGGCCCGAGCGGGGCGAAGCGGGTGATGTCCAGGGCCGGCCGGTAGCGGCGCATGATCTGCTGGGTATTCGGCAGGATCCAGCACAGCAGGATGCAGGCGGCGGCGCGTTTGCCATCGACCTCGCGGACCGTAAAGCTGCTGCGGTCCGGCCACCACTGATGGCCATTGAGGCCGACCATGGAGGAGAGGATGTTTCTCGCCGCGCCGAGCGCCCGGGTGGCGGAGCCGGTTTCGCCGTACTCGAAGTTGCCGCAGCGGAAGAAGATCCAGGCGACCATGACGGCCAGGAAGGTGATCGCGATTCCCAGCGACTTCGGCATCGCCTTCAGGCCGGTCTTTTCCCGCAGGAAAACCCAGGAGTGGTTGATGCAAAGGTA
>JAQGPE010000060.1 GCA_028293225.1 Akkermansiaceae bacterium
GATTGAAAGAAGCCCCATCCGCCCCCACCCTTTCAGCATCGAAATGGCGGACAAGACACCACACCGGCCCTCCGGCCGAACACGCCTGCGCAAATGGCTGCGCCGCGCCCGGTGGGTCCTGCTCATCCTCTTCGCGGCCATGCTCATTGGCGGTGTTGGCGGCTACCTCGCTCCCCAGGAGAGAAGCTTTCCCAGCTACCAGGCGATGATGAAATACCGGAACGGCAACTCGATGCCCGCTCCCCAGTTCATCGGCTCCGACATGTCCTACGTCGGCGATGAGGCCGGCTCCTCCTATTTCCTCACCGGCGACTTCGGCCTGTATCTCTACACCATTCCGTCCGGCTCCTGGAACTACCAGCCGCGCTTCCCCTACAGCATGCCGAAAATCCGCCGGGTCCCCATATGGCAATACTCGCAAACCGCCCTGTAGCTCCCGCGCGAAACATTTGAGATTCCCCGCCGCCCCACTATCCTCCCCCCGTGATCTACCTCGACGCCAGCGCCACCACCCCCCTCCTGCCGGAGGTTCTGGACGCCATGCTCCCCTGGCTGCGCGAGGGCTTTCACAACCCCAACGCCTCCTACGCCGGGGCGAAACAGGCCCGCCGCGCCATCGATGCGGCCCGCGAACAGATCGCCGCCCTCATCGGTGCCGAGCCCGATGAAATCGTCTTCACCAGCGGCGGCACCGAAAGCACCAACAGCGCCCTGAAATGGCTCGCCCGCCTCGTCGGCCGCAAGACCGGCCGGGTCGTCACCAGCGCCATCGAGCACAGCGCCGTCCTGAAGCCCTGCGAGACCTTCGCCGAGGTCGGCTATCCCGTCGCCTTCTGCCCGGTCACCCCGCTTGGCCGCCTCGACCTCGACGCCTACCGCACCGCCTGCGCGGCCGCCCGCGACGGCGGCGGCTTCGCCTCGATCATGTGGGTGAACAACGAGACCGGTGTCATCCAGCCCCTCGCCGAAGCCTGCGCCATCGCCAAAGAAAACGGCCTCGCCTTCCACACCGACGCCATCCAGGCCGTGGGGAAAATCCTCGTCAACGTCCGCGACATCCCGGTCGATTTCCTCTCCCTCAGCGGCCATAAATTCCACGGCCCGAAAGGCATCGGCGCTCTCTACATCCGCCGCGGCTGCCGCTTCGAGCCCCTCCTGCGCGGCGGCGGCCAGGAACACGATCGCCGCAGCGGCACCGAAAATACAGCAGCCATCGCAGGTCTCGGAAAAGCCGCCGAACTCGCCGCCGCCCGCCTCCAGGGTCCCTCGCTCGCCCCCCTGCGCGATGCCTTCGAAGCCGAGGTCCTCCGCACCGTCGAAGGCGCCCAGGTCAACGGCGACCCCGCCCACCGCCTGCCCGGCGCCAGCCACATCTCCTTCGAGCGCTGCGAAGCCTCCGGCCTGCTGATCCTGCTCGATGACATGGGCATCGCCTGCTCCGCCGGGTCCGCCTGCATGACCGGCAGGCAGCAGCCCTCCCACGTCCAGACCGCCATGGGCTTCCCCCGCGCCCGGGCCGTCAGCAGCCTGCGCTTCGGCTTCTCCATCCTCAACACCATGGACGAGGCCCATCACGCCGCCGCCTGCGTCGCCAAGGCCGTCGAAAAACTCCGCCGCGTCCAGGGCAGCGGCATCGGCCCCGTCATGGTCTACACCCCCTGACGCCAACGGCACTCAAGGAGCGCCGTAGGTGCGAAATGTGACAGCCAGGGGTGAAACCCCTGGTCCATGCATCCGGCGCAGCCGCACGACGAGCGCGCCCCCTCGCCTCTCATCCCCCGGCCCTCCGCCGCGCTCGCTCTTCTTCCCGTCCCGCCTCTCCCCTCCTCGCCACCCACCCGTGGATCAGCAGCCACTGGTAAATCTCCGCTACCTCTTCAAAGCCCGCACTCCCCAGCATCGCCCGCATCTCCTCCCGCGGCAGCAGATCCACCCTATTCCCGTGGGCCGACGCCGAGCCCTCCATCACCCGCTCCCACAGCACCCGGACCTGCCAATACTCTTCCCCCGCCATGTCCCCCGCGAGGTCCGAGCTCACCAGCCAGCCGCCTGGCTTCAGCCGCGCCGCGATCCCCCGGAAGAACTCCGTCCTGCGCCCCAGGTTCATGAAAAAGTGCGAAACCAGCAGACAGGTCGCGGCATCGAACCCCTCCTCCCTCTCCGGCAGCATCTCCAGATAGCCTTCGTGAAAATCACAGCGCTCTAGCAGCCCCGCCTCCCTCACCTTCTCCCGGCACACCGCCATCATCGCCGGCGCCGGCTCCACCGCCACCAAGCGCCAGCCGGGAAAACGCTCCGCCAGATGGATCACTTCCGTCCCGGTCCCCGCCCCCACGCACAGCACCCGGGCATCCCCGGGCAGCCCGCCGCCCAGCGCGATCTCCAGCATCTGCAGCATCGCATCCCGCACCGGCGCCATTTTCTCAGTACGCTGATCATAGGAGTTCGCCCGCTCGGCATTGAAGATCTCCCGGTTCATCTTCGCTTCTTCGTCAGTCATCAATTCAAAGGTCGGTCACTTCACTTCATCGTCCCCATCACCAGTTCGCGGATGATCCCGAACGTCACCCGCGCCCCGTCCGCCGCCGCCAGCAGCGCCTGCTGGGCCGGCCCCGCCGTTGCGTCCCCCGCCACATACACGCCCGCCCGGCTCGACTCGCCCCGCTCGTCGCACACCACGGCTCCATCCTCCCGCAGCGCCAGCCCCAGCGCCGTCACCAGGCTGCTCTGAGTCTGCTTCGGCCGCAGCCACAGCGACTCGATCCCCACCTCCCGCCCATCCGCCAGCACGACTTTTTTCAAGGCATGCCCGTCCCCCGCCCCGATCACCTCCGCGATCCGCGCCATCTCCACCGGCATCTCCGCCGCACGTAGTAGTTCCAGCGCCTCTCCGCCCAGCTCCCGGCCATTCGTGAAGACCCGAAGATCCCCGCTCCAGCCCTTGAAAAAAGCCATGTGCCCCGCCAGCGCCGGATCCTCCATCATCAGCCCCCACGGCCGGTCGCGGTGCTCGAAGCCGTCGCAAAACGTGCAGTGATGCACCCCCGCCCCCCAGTTCTCCTTCACTCCCGGGATCTCCGGCAGCTCATCCACCAGCCCGGTCGCCAGCAGCACCTTTCCCGACCTCAGCACCCCGCCGCCGCCCTCCAGCGCCACCCGCCACCCGCCCTCGCCTTCCTCCATCCCCGTCAC
>JAQGPE010000065.1 GCA_028293225.1 Akkermansiaceae bacterium
CAGCCCGTTACCGCCAAGAATGCACTCCGACGATTCCATTCAAATCTCAGGCGAGACCGTTCCCCGCCGTGAGAAGCTGGGCCTGGGAGCCCTGACCATCTCGATTCTGGTTCACGCCGTTTTCGTCCTTCTTGCCATCTTCTTCTTCTACAGAATGATCTACCCGGCCGAGAAACCGGTCGATTTCGTCTCTGGTGGCGGTGGCGGCGGCGGCAACAACGGCCAGGCCGTGAACAAGGTTCAGACCCAGATGCGGCGCGCCAACATGAACGCCACCGCAGCCAAGCGCGTGGCGGTGGATGGCGAGGCCTCGTTCAGCCTTCCCGATGTCTCGGATCAGCTCATGGACCCGGGCCTGCCGATGGACGCCGCGGACCCCGGCAAGGGTTCGGGCGGTGGCTCCGGCGGCGGTTCGGGCGGTGGCAATGGTTCCGGCATCGGAGGTGGCAGCGGTCCGGGGGTCGGGCCGGGACGCGGCATCGGCTTCGGCATCAACACCAATCCCTTCGGCAGCAAGGAAACCACCGTGGGCGCCCTTGAAGGTCACTTCTACGACTTCAAGCAGGATGAAAAAGGCCAGCCGGTGAAGTTCGACACGGCGAATGCCGAAGACTTCACCTCCCGGGTGATCAAGCTGGACGAAGGCCGCTTCAAGGACTCGGCGTTCAAGAAATATTACTGCGCTCCGGACACTCTCTATCTCACGGAACTCGCCGTGAAAAACAGCCCCGCTTCCGAAGGCCCGAAGTTCTTCGGCGCCGACGGCAAGGTTCAGCCAAGCGGCTGGGTGGCCCACTACCACGGCACGGTGAAGGCGCCGAAGGACATGTCGATCCGCTTTGTGGGCGCCGGTGACGACTACCTCTTTGTGCGTGCCAAGGGCCGCGTCCGGCTCGTGGCTTGCGTGCCGGACATTCAACCGGTGGTTGCCGGCAAGTGGCAGGCCGAGGATACGGCCGAGACTTGGCCGAGCCCGATTGGCGGCTATCCGCTGGTCAAGGGTGACTGGATGCTGCTGAAGAAGGGCGAAGCCTTCGAAATCGACATCGCGGTCGGCGAGCGTCCCGGCGGCTACGTAGGATTCGCGCTCTTCGTGCAGGAGAAGGGCGTCACCTATCGCTCCGCCAACGGCGGTCTGGCGCTGCCCTTGTTCGCCATTCAACCTTTCAATCCCAAGACCCGCGAGCGGATTCAGGGAGACTTTCCGGACTGGCAGTTCGAATGGGAGAATGTTCCCGTTTTTGGTTCCCAGACCGAGACAAACCCGTTTCGTTGATGGAAGGGTTGCTCCCTCAGAATTTGATTGAACCTGTTGTCTGTTGCGTCATTTACGGCGCGCATATTGCTCTTAAAAAATCCCCCCGGCTTCGGCCGGAAATGCCATTGACCCACCATTTTCCTTATGGAAGCTAGGCCTATCGTGGAGCTTTCCCGTTTGCTCAAAAAAATCCCCGTCGCCCCTGTTCTGACTGTCATGCTTGCGGCAGTGCCCGCGCAGTATGCCCATGCTGAGGTGGACCTGAATGCAGCCTACAACCAGGGGATGGAGGCCTATCGCAAGAACGACTACAAGACCGCGGCAGAGCAGCTTTCGTCGATCCAGGCCTCCACCAAGGAAAAGACCCCGGCCACGGTTCTCTACTGCCTGGGCTTCTCCTACTACAACCTCCTGCAGTTCGAGGACGCATCGAAGACTTTCCGTCAGTATGTGACGCAGTATTCAGCCGACCCGAACGCCCCTGAGGTGCAGCTCTTCCTCGGCAAGTCGCTTCTCCAGATCGAGAGCGATGGCAATGCGGAGGAGGCCCTGAAGTTTCTGGCAGCTGCCGCGACGAAGAATCCGGAACTCCTCGAAGAGGCCCGTTTCGCCGCCGCCGACGCCTACATCAAAAAGAAGGACACCAAGAAGGCCGCTGAAGCCCTGCAGAGCGCCATCAACGACAAGGTCTCCGGCCCCTCGCTGATGAGAGCCTCCCTTCAGCTCGTCGATCTCTACATCGAAGGCGACCAGCTCACCGAAGCCGGCGCCCTCCTGCGCAAGGTCGAAGAGTCGGCCAGCTACGCCGACGTGATCGTCGCGGTGAATCACCGACTCGTCCAGCTCGGCGACAAACACCTCGACGCGAAGAACTACGACGAGGCCCTGGCGGCCTACTCGGCGGCGCGCCCGCGGGTTCAGGTGATAGCGCTCCAGACCGCCCGCCTGGAATACATGAAGTCCCGTCAGGCCAACCTGATGAAGAACCTGCAGCTCATGCAGGCGGACAAGAAGCCGATTCCCCACCGTCTTGAGGAGCAGGCCTCGATCCTGAAGTCGATGATCGAGAACATCGACAAGGTGCTCGGCGAGGTCAAGACGCTCGATCAATACGACGCGATTCTGGAATACCGCATCGCCCGTTGCTATTTCAACATGAACCGCTTCTGGCCTGCCACGGCAGCCTTCGAAGCGGTGGTGACCGATTTCCCGGCCTTCGCCGAAACTCCGACCGCTCTGTACGGCGCGACGATCTCGCAGTGGCGCCTCGGCCGCAAGGACGCCACCCGCGATCTGGCCACCCGCTACCTCGACAAGTATCCGGACGGCAAATACGTCGCCCAGCTTTCCGAGGTCAATGCCACGACCCTGCTGCAGCAGAATATGAACAAGGAGGCGGTCACCTTCCTGGCCGACTACCTCAAGAAGTTCCCATCGACCGAAAACGCCGAAAGCTTCCGCGGACTGCTTGCCAACGCGAAGTTCGGCGACGGTCAGTACGACGCGGCGGCGGAGGACTACGACAAACTCCGCTCAGAGTTCTCCAACTCGAAGAACTTCGAGGAATACACTTACCGCCGGGCGCTCTGCGACTTCCTGCGCAACCGCTACGACGACACGATCAAGTCGTTCGAAGCCTACGAGAAAGCTTTCCCGGCTGGCCAGTTCATCGTCGATGTCACCTATCGCCGCGGCATCATCCTCCTGGCGAAGGGTGCCCAGGCCGACACCTTCGAAAAGAAATCGGTCTTCTACAATGACCTGATCACTTCGATGCAGAAGCTGACCCAGGACCCCAAAGCCAGGGATTACCTCGGTCCGATCTACACCCTGATGGGTGACGCTTACTCGGCCATCGGCGACAAAGATTCGACCTCGAAGGCCGCCACCGCCTACGCCGACGCGGTCAAGAACGCCAACGGCGATCAGACGGTCATCGCTTACGCGCTGAACGAGGCGACCCAGATGCTGCGCGGCGCCCGCCGCTTCGAAGATCTGACCGAGCTGTGGCGGAAATTCCTCAAGGACAACCCCGGCCACCCGATGGAACTCCGCGGCGTGGGCGAGCTTTCGAAGCTGCTGGTTCGCGATGGCAAGGTGGATGAAGCCCGCAAGCTGCTGGTCGAACACATCCTCCGCGAGGTCGATAATCCACGTTCCGAATACGTGGAAATGCTGCTCAGCCAGCTGGCAAATCTCTACGTGCCGAAGCGCACCATGGTGAAGAAGGGGGAAGCTCCGCCGCCACCGCCAACCACTACTCCGGAAGAGGACATGACCAAGGCGCTGGAAATCCCGGAAGACCAGCGCACCCCGGCCTACCTGGCCCGCGTGCTGTTCGCAAAGTCCGAACTGGCCCGCATGCTGAAGGACAGTGAGAAGAGCAAGCTCCAGCTCAAGGTGCTTTCCGGCACGGCCAAGCCGGAGGACATGAGCCCGGTTCTGCTTTCGATCGTCGGTCAGTTCCTCTTCGACTCCGGCAGCTATGATGAAGCGGCTCCGTTCTTCGTCCGCCTCCGCGACGCCTATCCGAAGTCGGTCTACTCCGACTCGGCTCCGGTGGGACTCGGCAAGATCGCCCTGGCCAAGAAGGATTACCCGGCCGCGCTCGGCTTCTTCGATTCAGCGCTCCAGTCGCCCAACGGCAGCATGCTGAAGGAAGCCACCTTCGGTAAGGCCGTGGCGCTCTACAACGAGAAGAAGGAGTCGGAAGCCAAGAAGCTTTTCGAAGACATCGTTTCCGCCAAGGACTGGCGCGGGGTCGAGAAGGCCGGCGCGCTCTACTATCTCGGCGAGATCGCGGACGCCAATGGCAACCCCGGCGATGCCAACGGCCTTTTCCAGCGCGTCTACACCGGTCAGGGGAAATACCTTGAATACGTCGCCAAGGCTTATCTGCGCTCGTCCGACATGTTCCAGAAGAAGGGCGACCTCGATGGCTACCGAAACACCCTGCGGGCCATGATCGCGAACACCAAGCTGGCCGATCTTCCGGAGACGAAGGAAGCCCACAAACGCCTCGGCGAATGAGCCTAAGAACCCAGCTCCACACTTCATCCCAGATGTTCCGCTCATTCATTCCCGTCCTTTCCTGCGCTGCCGTCCTCATCGGCGTCACCCACGCTCAGGACTACCAGCTCAAGAACGGCCGTCGTATCCCGGCGGCTCAGGTCAAGGCTGCCGGCGACAACTTTACCGCGGTGCTCAATGGCATCGGCGGCAATCCCGAGACGCTTAACTTCGGCCTCAAAGACATCGCCCAGGTTTCCATTCCGGAGCCTGCCGAACTCGGTAAGGCCCGGGCCCTGCTGGTCAACGGCAAGGCGGCGGAAGCGGCGGAAGCCGTGAAGCCCGCCCTTGAGAAGACCAAGGCTCTCCAGTCCATTCCAGGCTCCTGGTGGCCGGATGCCCTGGTGGTCCAGATCGACGCCCTGGCCGCGGCCGGCAAGTCCATCACCGACCTGGCGGGAGCTGATGAAGCCACCCTCCGCAAGCTGCCCCCTTCGGACGCCGACGAAGTTCAGGAAATGATCAAGATCGCCTCGGTGGCCAAAGACGCCAAGCCTGAGACCATCGAGAAGATCAAAGACGTCGCAACCCGCACCGCCAGCTCCTGGATCCAGGGCCGGGCGTGGCTTGAGATCGGCAATCTCTACGCCAACCAGGGCAAGATGGAAGACGCCGTGAAAGCTTGGCTGCGTGTCCCGGTTTTCAGCGGCGCCGAGAAAGACCTTGCCCTGCGCGGCACCCTTGCAGCGGCCCGTGGACTTCAGCAGATGAGCCTTCCCCTGGATGGCATCCAGCTGCTGGATGACTACCTCACCGATAACCAGCTCACGAGCTACAAGGACTTGATTGAAAGCGAAAAGAAAAAGCTGACCCCTAAAGACAAAGCAACCGGCAAGAACTGATCAGACGTTCCCAGCACTCATTCTCTCTACTTAAAAACCGACCCCTTATGAAGACTCCGTCTATTTTCAACCGCATCTCCATGGCGCTTCGTGTGCTCGCCTTGCTGGCGTCTTTCGCTGTGTTCTGCCCCATCCCGGTGCATGCCCAGGCCGCGCCAGCTCCCGCCGGTGAGGAAGCCAAGCCCGCCGCTCACAAGAAGACCCTCATGGATACCATCAAGCAGGGTGGTATCGTCATGATCCCGATCGTGATCTGCTCGGTCTTCACGATCTACCTCGTGGTGGACATGTATTCCCGCCTCTCCATGAAGAAGCTGGCTCCGGAAGATGAAGTGGCCAAGGCCCGTCAGTTCTTCCTCGCCGGTGACTACGTCAATTGCTACCAGGCGATGAAGGCGGTTCCTTGCGCGTTCAACAACTGCGTGAAGTACGGCCTCAGCTTCGTCGGCAAGGGCAAGGAGCAGACGGAGGAAGCTCTCCTCGTCGAAGTCGGTCGCGAAAACAATCGCCTCCAGAACCGCATCAATTACCTCTCGGTGATCGGCGTCTGCACCCCGATGATCGGTCTGCTCGGCACCGTGGTCGGCATGATGGGCGCTTTCGCCGCCCTGGGTGAATCCGGCGCCGGCGACACCTCCAAGCTCTCCGAGCACATCGGCGAGGTGCTGGTCGCCACCGCTTCCGGCCTCTTCATCGCGATTCCCGCCTTCATGTTCTTCTACATCCTGCGCAACCGCCTCGCGAAGCAGATCCACGCGCTGGAAGATACTGTCATGTCGCTCTTCCGCAACATGCCCTACGACTACTTCAACGGCCTCGAAATCGGCGAAGAAGTCACCTACGCCGCCGTTCCCAACTGGATCGAAGACGGCGCCCCGGCTCAGGCTTGAGCTTTCCGCCCTTCCTTCTAACCCCGATCCACAAGCATCATGGCCAGTGCAGGCAGTGGTAATGGCGATCCTGAATTCCAGGTCGCTCCCATGATCGACGTGCTTCTGGTGCTGCTCATCTTCTTCATGAGCATCACCACCGACCAGATGCTCAAGGTTGACAAGTCAATCTCCTTGCCCATCGCGCCGGATGCCAAGAAGCGGGAAAACGATCTGAAAAACCAGGTGGTCGTCAACATCCAGTGGCAGGCCGACAAAGGCGTGTCAGTGGTCAAGTTCGGCGACAAAATCTGTGAACCGCTTGAGCAGCTTTCCGAACTCGTGACGCCGCTCAAGAAAAACAATCCGCAGCTCAAGATGATCATCCGTGGCGACTCCGCGACACCTGCCCTCGAAATCCAGAAGGTGATCGACCAGGTAGCGATGGGTGGCGTCGATGACATCTCCATTTCCGGCGTGAACCGCCGCTGATCCTTACTCACCCATGGCAAAGAAAAATCGAGCAGAGAACAGCGAGCTGAACATCGGCTTCCAGATCGCGCCCATGATCGACGTGGTCTTCGTGATCATGCTCTTCTTCATGGTCATGGCTGGTCAGGTGCAGGTGGAGCAGGAGTTGAACCTCAAGCTCCCCGGTACCATCCAGAGCGAGCACGAAGCCACCGATGTGGTGGAAGAGACCCAGATCCGCGTCTTGGAAACCGGTGACGTTCTGCTCAACGAAGAGCAGATCGGCAATGCCGATGACGCGCGTCTGAACGAACTCGCCGGCACCTTGAGAAAACTCAACGAAGCTGCCGAAGCTTCGAAGAGCAAGGTCGTCGTGACCATCATGGCGGATGAGTATGCGCAGTATCAGCGGGTGGTGGATGTGCTCAACGCACTCTCCGCCGCACGGATCAAGAACGTGACCTTCGAGGTGCCGCCGCAGTAGGCCGTATCGTCGCAATCGATTCCTTGAACACCCGCCGGTGGCCTTCATGGTCGCGGCGGGTGTTTTCTTTCCCGTTCGACGCTTTTTCGACGAGAATACCGTTGACCCTGGCCTCTCACTGGACCACAAAAAAGGCCTGTTGCGACACGTTCTCAATAGAAGCGAATCCGCCTCTTTCCGCCACTCAAATCTTCGCCTGATATGACCGGTATCCTCTATGCTCTGAACGTGGGAACACTCGCGGTTTGGACCACTGTCGCCGGCGCGGGAATTTTCAGCCTGGTCGGTGGGCCGGTCGGACCGCCAGCACGTCCCGCCCTGACCGTGACCATGGATCAGAACACGGGGGAGGGCCCGCTGGTGGACCTGATGCCCGAATCCGGTTCTCCGGAGCCTGGGCCATCGGAAGAGGTCGCATCGGAAGAAGCTCCCGAACCGGTACCGACCGAGATCGAAGCTCCACCCGAGGTCCCGGTCACCGAGTTGGCGCCGCCGCCTGAACTGCCCGAGATGCCGGATCTTCCGCCGCCGCCGGTCGTGAAACCCGCGGCAGCCGCCGTGGTGACGTCGAATCGCCCCAAGGAGCAGCCGGCGGTGAAATCCACCGTTTCGAAGGGCACCGGCCGGCCGACTTCCCAGCCACAGCCCGGCAATGGTTCCGGAAGCGGCAATGGCAAGGGCACCGGAACCGGACAGGGGACCGCTCCGGGGAATGGCAAGGCCGGTGGCGATGGCGCCCGCCTGGCCAAGGGTAACATTCCCAAACCGACCTATCCCCAGGCCTGCCGCGATGCTGGCCAGGCCGGCACGGTCACGGTTCTTTTCACGGTCGATGCTTCCGGCAAGGTGATCAGCGCCCGCGTGACCAAGCCGTGTCCTTTTGCCCCGCTGAATGAAGCCGCCCTCAATGCCGTCAAGCGCGGCACTTTCCCGGCCGGCGGCGGCGTGGCCAGCGCCACCAAGCCGATCACCTTCAATTTGAAGGACTAGATCCTTTTCCCGGCTCCACGACTCTGATGAATCCTGTTCTTGCGAATACTGTGGTGGACACCTTTGTCCACGGTGGCTGGGTCATGTGGCCCGTTTTGGCAACTTTCCTGCTCGCCGTCGGCGTCCTGATCGACCGCATCATCTGGTGGACCCAGTTCAGCTCCCGGGTCAACACCCGCAACCAGGAGAAAGCCCGCGAGGCGCTGGGCAACGGTGACTTCGGCACCTGCCTGGATCTGACCACGGGGACGAAGGAGCCTTTCCTCGACAATCTGCAGGACGGGCTGATCCACGTCCGCACCTCCATGCTCGGAGCGATGCAGCTCAACGCCACCCACGTGATCGAGCGCTCGGAGTCCCGCATGTGGGTTCTCAGCACGATCATCACCCTGGCCCCGCTGTTGGGCCTGCTGGGCACCATCGTCGGCATCATGGAATCGTTCAAGTTTGTCGGAAACAGCGACCTCGCCGCTTCCAAGGTCTCCGGCGGCATCGGCGCAGCCCTCATCGCCACCGCCTGCGGCCTCAGCATCGCGATCCTCTGCCTGCTGCCCTACAACTACTTCAAGAAGCGCAGCAATGTTCTGCGCGCTTCCTTCGAGCGCTGGATCAACCACACCGAGTTGCTCGCCGAGTCGGCGAAATCCCACGGTCACGATCTGGAGGCTTTCATCGTCTCCCGCGTCTCCAAGCTCCGCTGACTGCCACCATGCCTGTTAAACTCACATCCGGTGGCGGACACTCCGACGAGGAGGAAGCCCGGATCGAGATCGTGCCGTTGATCGACATCATGTTCTTCCTGCTCGCCAGCTTCATGCTGGTCAGCCTGAGCATGACCCACGTCAACCGGGTGCCGATCAAGGTCCCGCCGGCAAAAACGGCCGCGGCGGAAAACCAGGTGCCGCCCATTCACATCGCGATCGACAAGAACGGCGTGCTCAGCTGGGACCAGAAGGTGGTCACCGTGAGCGAGATCACCGACCGCTTGAAGACCATGCCGGCTGCCAAGGACAGCGGTGTTTTCGTCGGTGGCGATGAGGCTGCCAACTTCAAGCAAATCATGATGGTCATCGACGCCGTCCGCGCGGCAGGGATCGATAAAGTGGGACTGGAGGCCCGCAAGGAGCAGTGAAACCGCGCACCTTCGCCATCACCAATCTCGTCGGCTGCATCGTCCTCACCATCGTCCTGGTGATGCAGTGGCTGGGCAACAGCGGCCTGGAGACGCAGCTCACCGACTCCTACAGGAAGGTCCAGGAGGTCAGCGACGACCGCGATGCCAAGGCCGCCCGTGCCTCCTCCCTGGAGGCCGATGTCAGCCAGCTGAAGGACTCGATTGAATCCCTCAACCGCGAGGTGCTGAGCCTCCAGACCGACCTCGACCACAAGAAGGAAGAGGCCGAGCATTCCAAGGCCGACGCGGACGTCGCCCTGAAGGGACTGGATGAGTGGAAGGCCGGGGTGGAGCAGCGCGATCAGGTGATCGCCGATCTCCAGAAAAACCTGGCCCTTTACAAGGCCCGCCTGGAATCGGCCGCCGCCAGTCTCTCGAAAGTCGCGGCGGAGCGCAAAGCCGCCCAGAAGCAATAAACCTTCGATCCGCGGCAATGAAACGCTTGCCAAAGCGTCCTCACTTCCGTAAATCCTCGCCCCCGCCCGCGAGGGATACAAAGCACGCTTAGCTCAGTGGTAGAGCACATCGTTCACACCGATGGGGTCGCAGGTTCGAACCCTGCAGCGTGTACCACCTCCCGTTGAGGTTCCGCGGAAGAGCCAGCCAAAGCCGGCCGGTAAAGTTCGGTTACTTCCCGGCCTGTGCTGGTTTATTGACCTGCTTTCAGCGAAATCGCCGGGAAAGGTCCTTTCATCATCGCCGCACGATGTTTTGCGACCAGGGCCTTCAACTTCGGCACATCCAGGTTACCCCGTGGGATCTGTTCCGCATACTGCAGGGATTTGACGCCCTCCGTTCCGGGTAGAGGGGCAAACCGGAACAGGCTGAATTCCAGGCCTCCGTTCGATTTCGGAATCAGGCTGTCGAAGCCCACGTCTCCATTGGGCGCGGAGTAAGCGGCGGCGCCCGCTTTGGCCGAGCGGCCCATGAGGATCGCCTGGTCCTTTGGAGTGGTCTTCTGCGGCATGGCGCGGAGAGCCATCAGGCGCTGCCAGTTCTTGGGGCCTTCGCCGGCCCGGAAATACTCGACTGTCGCTCCCGCGCTGGAGGCCGCGGAGTAACCGGCGCGATAGGTTTCGCCGGCGTAGGAGATCGAGGCCGGCGCTTGGATTTCGGGAAGAATTCCTGAGTAGCTCTCTTTGGTGTTCGCGGTGCCGGGCATCGACGCGCACTGCGAAAGAACCAGCGCGGCGGCAGAGCCCAGGAGAGCTTTTGGGAATAGATTCATCGCAAGTTGGTTAGAGGGGAATGAGATATCTGTCAAACGCCCACCCTGCGAAGACCCTTGGCAGCACATCGAGCCGGCGTTTGTCCACGATCCGGGACTGTGCTTTGTTAGGCCATGCCCGAAAGCTCCTCCGCCCCCGGCCGGCCCATCATCTACCAGGCGTTGCCGCGGCTTTTCGGCAATACCAACGAGACCCGGAAGATCGGCGGCACAGTGGCGGAAAACGGCTGCGGCAAGTTCTCGGATTTCAATCAGGTTTCTCTTCAGGCGCTCAAGGATTTCGGTGCGACGGATCTTTGGCTGACTGGCATTCTGGAGCAGGCCAGCCCGACGGCCTATCCCAACCGTCCGCCCGACCCGGTCGATATCCTGAAGGGCTCCGCCGGTAGCCCCTATGCGATCCGCGATTACTTCGATGTTTGCCCGGACTACGCCGATGATCCTGACCGGCGCCTGGAGGAGTTCGAGGCGCTGGTGGCCCGCTGCCGGAGCCATGGCATGCGGGTCTTCATCGACTTCGTACCGAACCACGTCGCCCGCTCCTATGCGTCCGATGTGCGGCCGGATCTCAGCTTCGGCCTGCGCGATCGCACCGACGTCTTCTTCGATCGCCACAACAATTTTTACTACGTTCAGCCCGGTCAGGCCGAAGGCGGGCCGCCGTTGCGACTTCCCACCGCGGGGGAGCAGGGCTGCCATGGCCGCTTTGATCTGGAGCAGGACTTCGTCCGTGTGACCGGCAACAACGCCATCACCTTCGCCCCGGTGGAGAAGGATTGGTATGAAACCGTGAAGCTGAACTACGGCCACGATTTCACGACCGGGCGCGATACGTCCCACCTGCCTGCCATCGGAGCCTCCCTGGACGAAGTCCCGGACACCTGGCGGAAAATGGACGAAGTGCTGGCCTATTGGCAGCGCCTCGGCGTGGCGGGCTTTCGTGTCGACATGGCGCACATGATCCCGATGGAGTTCTGGCGCTGGTCCATCCAGCGCGCGAAGGATCGCGATCCGGGCGTCTTCTTCTTCGCCGAGGCCTACAACAGCGACGCGGCCAAGCTTACCGAGGGCAACGTGCTGGATGCGCTGCTCGCCGCCGGCTTCTCCGCGGTCTACGATGATCCCGCCTACGACACCTGCCTGGGCTTCTACGAT
>JAQGPE010000082.1 GCA_028293225.1 Akkermansiaceae bacterium
AACAGCAGCGGCCCCGAGGAGTCGCCGCTATCCAGGTATCTGACAAACGTCTCCGCGATCAGGTCGTCCTCCTTTTTCCCGTCCAGCAGCGGCTGGTTCGGCACGCCCAGCAGCAGCGCGACGGGGGCCTTGATCTTGCCCGCCAGCATCGCCGCATAGAGAGCCCGCTCTTCGGAGGCGCCGCCGCCGTCGTTGATCAGCAGCACCTTGTCTGTCGGAACCCCGGCAGGCAGCACCACCAGCAGGTCATGGGTCCAGGTGATCCCCTCCCAGACCTGCGAGGTCAGCTTCAGCCGCCAGCCCTTGATCGTGCCGAGGTCCCGGGTGTCCTCAATGGTCCAGCCGTAGGCGGGCTCAGGCTTCGCCACGTAGTCCGCCAGTTCCGCAGGCACGGCCGGCATCTCCCTGGCAGGCAAAACGGCCGCCGCTCCCCACAGCAGCATCAGGAGGGGCAGCAGGATTTTTCCGGTCAAACGCATCCGCCCACCCTAGCGAGCAATCCTTCTCCAGCAAGGAACCCTCTTTCGCCGCCCCGAAAAACTAAGATTTTATTCTTCCCTGCCCGGACTTTCCCGCAGAGATTCCGGACGACTCGACCCATGGCCGCGAAGAAACCCCAGTCTTCCGTATTCAAGCAGCTGACCCGCCGGGAGCGTGAAATCCTGGAGGTGATCCACCGCCTGCGCACCCCGACGCTCAGCGAAATCATCCAGGAGATGGACGCTCCCTCCGCGCGCGCGGCGATCCGCACCCACCTCAACATCATGGAGGAAAAGGGCTACGTGACCCACACCAAGCGCAGCCGCGAATTCGTCTACGAGGCCTGCCAGAATCGCGACACCGAGGCCAAGTCGCTGTTCCGCAGCCTGCTCGCGAACTTTTTCGACGGCTCCTTCAAGAAGGCCCTGACCAGTCATCTTTCCGATCCCGACACCAAGCTCGACCGCGCCGAGATCGAGGAGATCGAGGACCTGCTCGAGAAGATCAAAAAGAAGAAACGCTAGCCCCAGGATCGAACCGCCGCCCCTTCCCGTGACCGCCGTTTTCCAGACCATCTGCGAGGCCCTGCCGGTCGTCACCGTGCTGCTGGCGCTCCCGGCCCTGTGGCGGAATCCACGACTGTCCGCGGCCCGCGTGCACGTGCTGCTGCTGACCTGCGCGCTGCTGGCGCTGGCGGCGCCACTGTCGCTGAAGGTGCTGCCGAAATGGCGGATCCTCCCGGCGATGCCGGGGACATCCACCGCCGTGATTCCAGCCTCCCCATCGCCCGCGGTGCAGGGGCGAAAGGCGGCCCTGCTTTCCCGGTCGCATCCGGCCCCGCTGCCCGCGCTTCCAGCTGCGCGGCCGGCTCCGGAATCCTACCGCCCGTGGTTCCGCGGGATCGCCATGGTCTGGCTGGCGGGAACGCTGCTGGGCCTGGTGGCGCTGACCCGCCAGGCCTACGCACGCCGCCGCCTGATGGCCGGCTCCCGGGCCCCGGACGGAAATGGGGCGGAGACCGCCGACCGGCTGCGACGCTGGCTGGGCATCCGACGCGAGGTGCAAGTCCGGGTGCATCCCGACTACGAATCACCCGTGACCTGGGGCGTGCTGCGCCCGGTCATCCTGCTGCCCGGCGACTCCCGCCACTGGCCGGAATCCCAACGCCGGATCGTGCTGACTCATGAGCTGGGCCACATCCAGCGCCACGACGCCCTCAGCGGTTGGATCCTGCAGGCGCTGCTGATCGTCTACTGGTTCCATCCGCTGGCCTGGCGGCTGGCCCGCCGCGCCGTCACCTACCGCGAACTGGCCTGCGACGACCTGGTGATCCGCGCCGGCCTGGATCCCGATCAATACGCGACCTGCCTGGGAGCCGCCCTTTTGCGCGCCCAGGCCCCGGCCGCCCTGCCCGCCACGATGGCCGCTTTCGCCCAGCCGCATCCCGCCCTGCAGAGGATGCGCAACATCCTCGACGCCGGCCGCGAGCGCAGCGCGCTGGGCCTCGACGGACTGGTGCGCGCCTCGGCGCCCGCCACGCTGACTGCCGTTGCCCTTTCCTCGCTCGGTTTCAAGATTTCCTCGGAGATCCAGCCCGTCACCGCCCGCTGGATCGCCCCGGCTCACTCCGAGCCTGCCTTCTCCGTTTGGAAAGAGGTGGTCGCGCCGGTGATCGCCCAGATCACCGCCCCGGACACGCCACGGCTGCAGGCTCCCGCCATCGTTCAGGATCCGATTCCTACAGAGCCAATCGCCGAAGCCCCGGTCTTCCCCGCCCCGGTGGCTAAAACCGCCTACCCGCCTTTCATCGCCGGCAGCCCGCTGCCGTCTGCTCAGGAAGCCTACCCGGAAGCGCCGCCTGCCGTCCCCGCAACGCCCGCCGCGCCGCGCCGCCTTTCCCCCCTGCGCCAGGTGGCCGCCTGGAACAGCCTCCGCAAAGTCCCCTCGAAAAATCCAGCGACCGGCGACAGCCCCGGGACCGTCATCTCCGGCCCTGCTCCGGCAGCCGGTGGCGGCAAAGCGCCCGCCTCCCCCAACTCGAGCCCGCTGCTGGTTTCCCAGACGCCTCCTCCGCCAGCTACCGAACCTGCCGTAGGAATCACCCCAAGGGACCCGGTTTCCTATCCGGTCAAGACCACCGAGCCCGCCGGCGCCGCGGGAGAACTCACGCAGCAGGAGGCGACCGCCGCGTATTCGGTGACTGGCGTCTCGAGCACGGAAGCCGCCATGATCCCCTCTTCCGGCGATCTTTTCCTGATCGACTCGCCGCTCGGCGGGCACCTGGCGCTCACCTACCTCGCGGCCTCCGGCAGCAGCACCGCGGGGGTGAGAATCTCACCCGATGACGTGAGCTGGTTCTCCGCCCCCAGCCTGCTGGTCGAGGTCTGCCGGACTCCGCTGGGAGATGGCGTCGACGAGATCACCGTCGCCCTGCGCGATCCGGTCGACTACTCGCCGTTTCACTTCCTGCGCGCTCCAGCCGCCACGAAATCGAAAGAATAAGAAATTATTCTTTTGACTTGCAGAGGAGACTCATGCCCGCGAAAGAATAATTTTATATTCTTTCAGCAATGAGACTCCACCCGACGTTCCTCTGCGCATTCCTCTTTCTGCTGGCACTCGTTGCCGTCATCCCGCTGCGGCGCTGGCAGGCCACGCGAGAGCCGTCCGCAACTCATCCCGGAATCTTCCCGGTTTCCACCTCCCAGGCCGCGGCGCCTCTGCCAGCCCGGGCTTCCCCGCGCGCTGCCACTCCCTCCGCCGGACATCCCATCGACCGGCTGGTGAAAGGCGGCGAACTGCTGGCCCGCGTCTCCAGCCCCACCGCGGCCGGCCGCCACGTCACCAGCATCTACCGGACCGGCTTCAAGTATCCGCTGATCCGGGTGGAGGATGACTACTCCGCCACCGATGCCGAGAACCACCCGTCGCGCCGCGTCAGCATGGTCGCGGACCACCTGCTGGTGCGGATCGAAAACGGCTCGCAGCCGCTGCTCGACCGCTTCCTGGCCAGTCACCCGAAGGTTTCCGTGCTCAGCCGCCTGGACACCGGCGAACACGTGCTGCTGAGCTTTCCCGAGCCGCTTTCCACTGCGGCCATGCAGGGCTGGATCACCCTGCTCCGGCAAAGCGGGCTGACCACCGCCGAGCCCGACTACCTCCAGCAGATCGCCGCCGTGCCGGACGACAGCAGCTATCCCAGCCTGTGGGGACTGCACAACACCGGCCAGACCGGCGGGACGAGTGGAGCCGACATCGACGCCCAGGACGCCTGGGACATCACCACCGGCAGCAGCAGCGTCATCGTCGGGATCGTCGATTCCGGCATGGACTACACCCACAACGATCTGGCCCCGAACGTCTGGAGCAACGCCGCCGGCCAGCACGGTCACGACTACTACGACGATGACAACGACCCGCTGGACAGCAGCGCCTCCAGCCACGGCACGCATGTGGCCGGGACCATCGGCGCGGCCGGCAACAACGGCCAGGGCGTCACCGGCGTGAACTGGAGCGTCAAGATGATGTCGGTCCGTTTCATCGGACCGTCCGGCACCGGCGCCACCTCCGACGCCATCTCCTGCATCCGCTTCGCCACCGACAATGGAGCGAAAGTACTAAACAACTCGTGGGGAAGCTCCGGCGGCAGCCCGGGCGACAGCTTGGACACCGAGATCAAGCGCGCCAAAACCCACGGCGTGCTCTTCGTCGCCGCCGCGGCCAATGGCGGCGACGACCAGATCGGCGACGACAACGACCAGATCCCCGTCTACCCGGCCAACTACCCGGAGGACAACATCATCTCCGTCGCCGCCACCGACAGCGCCGACCACCTGGCCTCCTTCTCGAACTACGGCCACACCACCGTCGATCTCGCCGCCCCCGGCGTGAGCATTTACAGCACCCTGCCGGGCAACCGCTACGGTCTGATGAGCGGCACCTCCATGGCCACCCCGCACGTCACCGGCGCCGCCGCCCTGGTGCTGGCCGCCAACAGCACCCTCACCTACGCCCAGGTCCGCACGAGACTGCTCGGCAATACCGACGCCCTCGCCACTCTCAACGGCAGCACGGTCAGCGGCGGTCGCCTGAATGCCTACAAGGCGATCCAGGATCTCGGCGGCCCGGTCCTGCAACTGACCCGCAAGGACTACGCCGTCACCACCGGCAATGGCGACGCTTTCCTCAACCCCGGCGAAACCGTCGCACTCAACCTGACCCTGGCCAATACCGGCTCCGTGGCCGCTTCCTCCGCCACCATCACCGCCGCTCTTTCCGCCGGCGCGCCCGCCACTCTCAACCCAACCCAGATCACCACCGCCAGCCTCGCCCCCAACGCCACCCTTACCCTCGACTCCGCCTTTCAACTCACCCTCGGAAATCCCGCCACCCTGCCTGCCACCTTCACCGTCACCTTCTCCATGACGTCCCCCTCCAGCACCCGCAGTTGGACCGATACGCTGCAACTGACCGTTCGGAATCCCGCCACTCTCGCCGGCACCGTGACCCGCGCCGCCACCGGCGCGCCGATCCCCGGCGCCACCATCACGATCCGCGGCCCGGTGAATCACGACCTCGTCACCGACTCCTCCGGCCACTACCAGGTCGCCACCGTCGCGGGATCTTTCACCGTCGCCGCCAGCGCCACCGGCCTCGCCGCCTCCGAGGTGCGTAGTATCAATGCCACCGCCAGCACCGCACCGGTCGATTTCGCCCTCGGGACCGCCAGCCTGGAACTCACTCCCGCGACCTTCGATCTCACCGTCCCCGCCAACCAGACGCGGACGATTTCCCTCAATGCGAAAGCCAGCGGCGACACTCCGCGCGACCTCGCCTTCGACTTGAAAATCGCCGGCAGCGGCCTGGCGGCAAATGTCCTCTACGGCGCCCGCTTCACCCCGGCCGGGGGCGTCGAGCTGCTCGACCTCGACCCCGCCACCGGCGCGCAACTGGCCCTCCGCACCCTGCCGGACCTCTCGGCCTACGGCGACCTCTACGACATGGCCCATTTCAATCAGAAGCTCTGGTTACTATGCGGACAGTATCTGGGCGGCGGCGGCCTGGCCTACTCCCTGGTCCCCTATGACTTGAACTCCGGCTCGCTCGGCACGCCGGTCACCCTGACCACGCAGCTCACCTGGCTGGTCAAGCTCTTCGCCGCCGGCCAGGACCTGCTGGTCACCACCGGCTCCGACTCCGGGGAGTTGCTGCTTCAGAAAATCGACACCACCACCGGCGCCCTCACCCAGGTGGCCACGCTGCCCGCCACCAGCAGCGGGAATCTCACCTGGAGTTCCGCCCGCAAGTCGGTCTTCTCCATCGATTCCGGCTCGCTCGTGCAGGAGTATCTCTACCCGGCCTTCACTCCGGCCACCGCCTGGCCGCTGTCCTCCGGCTACACCGGGATGGCCTACAGCGACACGGCCAACGCCCTGTTCATCTCCGCCTACCAGTTCAGCAACGGCTTCCCAGCCTCCCTGACTGTCCAGAAAAGGAATCCCGCCACTGGCGCCCTGATCAGCGGCTTCACCGCCCCGGCCGATATTTCCCTGCTTTCCACTCCGGTTGGCGGCGGTCCGGGCTGGCTGACCTCCGGCGTCGCCTCGGCCTCGGTCGCCCAGGGCGCGACCCGCGTCCTGCCCCTCACCGTGAATACGGCCGGGATGAAAACCGGCGATCAATACCTCGGAACGGTTACCCTGAGCGGTCCGCTGCTGGCCAGGCCGGTCATCGCGACCGTCCACCTGACCATCGGCGACGCACCCGACCCGGCGACGTGGGCCGGTTGGTTCGCCCGGAATTTCAACCGCGCTCCCACCGACGCCGACCTGGCCGCCGACCCCGATGGCGACGGCCTCCCGAACCTGG
>JAQGPE010000115.1 GCA_028293225.1 Akkermansiaceae bacterium
GCCAGCCGTCGAATCAATTCATGAGATTTGCGCCGGTGTTTTCTTTTTCCACCGGCGTCATCTGCATGTCGACGCCCGGTAGCCATGTCCCAAAGGGACTACGCAGCGAAGCCCGGGGTTGAGGAGCTACTCCGGGAAATCTTTGCAAAGAACCGCCTATCCCAACGGGATTGTGGAGGAAGCGGCTCGATCACCGCTGGCACCACCTCACCACCGGATCGCCGCCGAAGCCCAGGTCAGCCCCGCGCCGAACACCACCAGGATGATCTTGTCGCCGCGCTTGATCGCTCCCGTGCGGTTGGCCTCGTCCAAAGCAATCGCCACCGCCGCCGCCGAAGTATTGCCATACTTCTCCAGATTCACGAACACCCGCTCGCTCGGCACCCCGAGTCGCTCGGCGATCGCATCGATGATCCGCAGGTTGGCCTGATGCGGGATCACCATCGCGATGTCATCGGTCGTCAGTCCGGCGCGCGCGATCACGGTCTCCGCGGATTCCTTCATGCGGTTCACCGCGTGCTTGAAGGTTTCCTTCCCCATCATGAAAAGAGTCGCCAGATTCTGGCCGATGTTTTCCGCAGTGGTGGGCTTGGCCGAGCCGCCGCCCGGGATATTCAGCAGATTGGTCAGGCTGCCGTCCGTCCCCACATCGGTGGCTAGGATTGCGCCCTCGCCTGGAGCGGAGCGGCGCAGCACGGCAGCGCCAGCGCCGTCGCCGAAGAGAATGCAGGTGGTGCGGTCCTGCCAGTTGACGAAAGCCGAGAGCTTTTCCGCTCCGATGATGAGAGCATTCTGATAGGCGCCGCTGGAGATCATCCGCTTTGCGACCTTCATCGCGTAGAGGAAACCGGAGCAGGCGGCGGAAATGTCGAAAGCGACGGCCTGTTTCGCACCGAGCGCCTGTTGAACATAGCAGGCGGTGGCTGGCGTGAACGTGTCAGGCGTCATGGTCGCGACGATGATCAGCTCGACCTCGCCAGCGGCGAGGCCCGCCTGTTCGAGAGCCTTCAGTGCCGCCTTCGTGGCCATGTGCGAACTCGCCTCGTCCGGAGCGGCGATGCGGCGCTCTTTAATACCGGTCCGGGAGACGATCCACTCGTCTGAGGTATCCACCAGCGTCGCCAGATCCGCATTGGTCAGGACTTTCTCAGGCAGGTAGCTACCGGTGCCTGCAATACAGACATCATACGCAAAAGGGGCGTCGCTCATGGGCGGGGGAATTTGGAAAGGCAGCCGCGGGGTGTCGAGTGGAATGCGGCGGGATTGCCGGGCAGGCGCTCAGCCGACCACGCGGCACCACAGCAGCTTCAGGTAGCGGGATTCCGGGTAATTCGAAATCGTCGGGTGATCCACGCCCGCGCCGGTGCGGTCGAAGATCTGCAGGCGCCGGTTCTGGCGCTGGGCCGCGGAAATCACGATCCGCTCGAACTCGTCGGCGGAAAGCATCCCGGAGCAGGAGCAGGTCACGAACAGGCCGCCCGGATTGACCATCTTCAGTGCCAGGCTGTTCAGATCATGGTATTTATTATGACCGAGCTGGTCTTCGCGACCGTGGATGAACTTGGGCGGGTCGCAGATCACCAGATCCCACTTGCGGGCGTTCTCGATCATCGTCCGCGCCCAGGTGAAGGCATCCGCATGGGTGAACTTCACCTTGACCTGGTTGATGTTGCCATTCCGCTTCGCCATCTCGATCGCCTTTTCATCCAGATCGACGGCCGACACGTCCGTCGCGCCGGCCAACGCCGCGCTCACGGAGAATCCCCCTGTATAACAGCAGAGGTCCAGCACGCTGCGATCCTTGGCCATCGCCGCGAACTTCGCGCGGTTGTCGCGCTGGTCGCAGAAGAAGCCGGTCTTGTGACCGCCGCCCGGATCGACCTCAAAGGTCACTCCGTTTTCACGCACTTTAATAGGGCGCGTTTTTTCGGAGAGAGGGTGGGTGAGGGAAGGGATGCCTTCGATCCGCGCCAGTTCCGGATCGACCCGCACATGGACATGCTTCGTGTCGAAGGCCGCATGCAACGCCGGGATCCATGAACCCAGCCGCTGCCAGGCGGCCAGCGTCGTGATCTCGATCGACATCGTAGCGCCGAACTTGTCGGCCACCATCCCGGGCAACTGGTCGGCGTCGGCATGCACCGCGCGATACGTGTCCGTGGTCGCGTCCAGCTTGAAGATGTCGCGGCGCAGCGCGGCGGCCCGCGTGATCGCCTGTAGGAAGAAATCCTCCGTCGCCGTTTCCGCGCCGTGGTCGAACACCCGCAGCGGCATGCCTGCGCGCGGGTTCCAGAAGCCGCTCCCGAAGTGCCGGCCTTCCTTGTCGATCACCTCGACCAGCGATCCCGGCGACGCGTCGCGGGAAACCTCCCCGATCATTCGGGGCCACACGGAGGGGTGATAGGTGAAGTATTTCAGTCGGACGCTCGGCACGGCGGAATCTCTCCTGAGGTTTTCACGGATGTCCATGGAAACGTGCAACAAATGCATGTGAATAACCTGT
>JAQGPE010000128.1 GCA_028293225.1 Akkermansiaceae bacterium
CTTGGTGTCCTTAGCATTTCAATCTCTCCTGCCTCGCAACTCCGCCCCACCGTCTCAATCCGGCAGCTTCACCTTGAACATCCGGAAAGGGAATTCCACCCGGCTCGTCCCGCCCGGACTGTTCGACGGCAGCCGGTTCACCTGCGCCGCCGGGAAATACAAATACCCGTCCGGCCCCAGGTGCGACTCATCCGGCCACACCAGCCGTGGGTCGATCACCACCGGCTCGAACTTCCCCTCCGGCGTCCGCCGCGTGATCCCGCCGCTCCCGATGTCGCTATAGTAAAGCGAACCATCCGCCGTCATCGTCAGCCCCGCCGTAAAGCGCGTCGGCCCGCAATCCTCCACCGCTCCCTCCAGCGCCGCCTCGTCGCTCTTCGGATCGATCAACCGGTCCACCTCGATCCGGTAGAGCCGCGGCCCCGCGCTCGGCTGGAAGTACAGGAACTTCTCATCCGGACTCAGCTCCATCGGGTTCACATGCATCCGCGGCGTCTCCCCCTTCGCATTCACATAGTTCTCCCCCTGCACCTTCAGCTCCAGCGCCGGGTCCGCCTTCAGCCGCTTGTCCTCCGCCAGCACCCGCCACGCCTTGCCGCTCTCCAGGTCCAGCACGATCAGCGCTCCCAATCCCGAGTCGGTCAGAAAGGCATGCCCTTTCCCGATCCGCACATCGTTCGTGAAAGCTCCCTTCGGCACCGTCGCCGCGTCAAAGCGGTAGACCCGCTTCACCGTATCCGTCGCCAGGTCGATGCACACCAGCTTCGCCGGGCTCCCCTCGCCTCCCGCATTGAATCCCGCCCCCGCGTCGACCACCCACAGCCGGTCCTCCGCATCCGACACCACCGCGTTCACCCCCGCGAAGCGGCTTTCGCCCGGCCCCTCGGAAGCATTCCAGCCCCCGCCCGGATACGGCCGCAGCAGCTTGCCATCCTGCAACTCCCCCACCCCGATCGACGGCCCCAGCATCGTCGGGTACGCCGCAAAGATCCGGCCCTTCTTCGACACCGTCACCCCGTTCCACATCCGGTCCGTCGACTGCGCCACCTCGATCAGTTTCGCCTCGCCGGCAGGCGCCTCCGGCTTCTCCTCCGCGAACAGCGGGCAAACCAGCGCGGACAAAAGGAAGCTCAGGCAGACTCGTTCCATCCGGCCTCCCTCGCCCCAAAACCATCGCCTGTCAAAGCCCTCCGTATCTCAGTTAGACAGCGCTTGCCTCCCACGCCCTACCTCGTAGAGCACCAAAGGTGCGAAATGTGGCAGCCAGGGGTGACCGAAGGGAATCCCTGGTCCATGCATCCGGCAAAGCCGCAAGACGAGCGCGCCCCGGCCTCCCGCTTCACCCTTCCATCCCTTCGCGCTCGCTCTTCCTATCGCTCCGCTCCTCCCATCGTTGAAGGCCCACGGCCAAAGGCCGCACTTCCACTCCCCCAGGAACTCACCGGTCCCGGAACGGCCTCCCATCCCGGCACCGGCATCGCTTTACGACGTTAGGCAGCAGCCTGACCGGCCCGCGCCTCGACCGCCTGAAGGAGAGGAGCCAGGAACTCGCCCCGGTCCGCTCCGTAGCGGAGCGCCATGGTGCCACCGGCGGTCAGGAACGTCACATCGCTCACGCCGAGGAAGCCAAAGATGGATCGGAGATACGGCTCGATATGGTTGTAGGGAGCCATCGGGGTCCCCGCGTCATAGACTCCGCCGGTCGCGACGATGAAGGTTGCCTTCTTTCCGATCAGCAGACCCCGCGGCGTTCCGTCAGCGTAGGTAAAAGCCTTCCCGACCCGCACGAACTGGTCGATCCAGAGCTTCAGGACCGAAGGAATCCCAAAGTTGTGCATCGGAACCCCGATCACCCACTCGTCAGCTTCCTCAAGCTCGCTGAAGAAAGTGTCGGAAAGCGCCAGCTCCTGCTTCTGCTCCTCCGTGCGCGCTTCCTCCGGCGTGTAGGCGGCGCCAGCCCACGCCGCGGTCAGGGGCGGAATCTCAACCGCATTCAGGTCGCGTTCGATGACCGCCCCGTCCGGGTGGGCCGTCTTCCACTCCGCGACAAAAGCCGCGGTCAATTCCCGGGAGATCGACGCCCCGTAGAGAGGGCTGGAGTCAATGTGAAGTAATTTGGACATAAACGTTCTAGGTGCTGGACGTTTGTCCATTAATGGACAACTGTCAATAACCCCGATGAGAATATTTCCCTCTTCTCCCGGAGGTTTAAGAAACCATGCTGAATGAATGGCAGCTCCGTCCGCCCAACCCGACCCCTCCGCTCAGCCCGATACGGGCTGTCGCACGGATCGACGTACGCTTCGCAGCCGTCAGGTGCTGATGGACGCGCTCGGCCAGCTGCTCAAAAAGAAGGAGTTCGACGACATTTCCATCCAGGAGATCTCCGACGAAGCGAACCTGACCCGGGCGACCTTCTATCTCCACTACCCGGACAAGGCCGCCCTGCTCCAGGCCATGACCGCCGCCCGCTTCGGCGAAATGCTGATGAATCGTCGGATCGGCCCCCGGCAATGCGCAGGGGTCCTCAAGGCGATCGCGCTGGGAGTCTGCGACTACCTCGCCAAAGCCTCGGGCTGCCCCAGCAGCTTGCGGAAAATGCCACTCGAACGCTCCCTCATTCCCGCGATTGAGGAAATCGTTCGCGTTGGCGCGGCGGAGCTCCGGCTTCCGCCTGGCGTGACCCCGGACACTTTTGCCGCGACCCTTGCCTGGGCGATCTTCGGTGCCGCCAGCCATTGGGCTCAAACGCCAAACCGCAAGCCGGCGGAGCAAATGGCAGAGGAGATCGAGTCACTCCTGAGGCCACTGTTGCAGAGCTTTACGCCCGTCTGATCGCGCAGAAACTTTGGAACCTTCCCTCCGGTTCCGCCCCATGCCGGCCAAGTGGCTGACACGTCCCGTGGCTGCTCGAAAAAGGCCCCGACCAAAGGCCCCAAACTCACGAAGCACTCTTCGCATGGCTTCCCCATCCATGGCACCCGGCGCCTGTCGAAGGTGGCTGATGCGTCCCGCTTCAGCTTTAAAAGCCCCGGCCTCCGGCCGCACTTAAACGAACTCTCCCTCAGATTCCACCCCCTCCCTTTCAAAAAGAGCCGGCATTCCCAACCGCCCGGAAGGCGGAAACACCGGCTCCTCACCACGCTCAAACTCAGGCAATCGCCCCGCCATCGACCGTGATGGTCGTGCCGGTGATCTGCTTGCCCCCCGGCCCAGCCAGGAAAACCACGGCGGCGGCAATGTCCTCCGGCGTGCCATATTCGCCCAGCGACATCGCGCCCTTCTGATAAGCCGCGCCCTCGCCATCGGCCGGGTTCATGTCCGTATCGGTGGAGCCCGGCTGCACGATGTTCACGGTGATCCCAAGCGGACCGAGTTCACGCGACAGACCCGCGTTAAAGGAACGCAGCGCCGATTTCGTCGCGGAGTAGACTGTCACCCCGCCAAAGGGCACCCGCTCGCCCAGGCTGCTGCCGATGCTGATGATGCGCCCGCCGGCCGGCAGATGCGCGATCGCCGCCTGGCTGGCCAGGATCACCCCTCGCACGTTCACGTTCAGCAGCGCATCGATGTCTTCCAGCGAAATCTCCGCCACGCTGCCCTGCCGCGCGATGCCCGCGTTGTTCACCAGGATGTCCAGCCCGCCGAGTTCCGCGACCGTCCGCTCGATCGAGCCACGGACCGCTTGCGGGTCCGCACTGTTCGCCGCGAAAGCCACCGCCTTGCCACCCGCCGCCTCGATTTCCCGGACCACCTCCCCGGCTTTCTCCGCCGAGCGCTCATAGGTGATCGCCACGCTCGCTCCTTCCGCGGCCAGTGCCTTCGCGATCGCCGCGCCGATGCCACGGCTCGCTCCCGTGACCAATGCCCGTTTACCTTTCAGTGTGCTCATGGTATTTGTGTGTCGTTCGACACAGAATGCATATCCGCTTGCGGCAGCCCGTCAATTGATTTATATATCGATCGGCACAGAAAACGGATCATGAGCGAAAAGACCACCACCCGCGGACGCCCCCGCTCGTTCGACCGCACCGCCGCGCTGGACGCGGCCACGCGGGTGTTCTGGCAAAAAGGCTTCACCGCCGCTTCCATGACGGACCTCTGCACCGCCATGGGAATCGGCTCGCCCAGCCTCTACGCCGCCTTTGGCAGCAAGGAGCAGCTCTACACCGAAGCCATCCGCCACTATGGCGACACCGGCTCCCCTCAGATCGGCGCTGCGCTGGAATCCGCGCCGACCGCGAAACTCGGCATCGAGGCCTTCCTCAGGTTCTCCGCCCGGACTCTTGCCTGCCCGGCGAATCCGCTCGGCTGCATGGTCGTGCTCTCGCCCGTCGCCAGCGAAGGCGTCATTGGCTTGGCGGACATGGTCCTGGAAGAGCGGAAGAGATCGCTGCAGATGGTCGAAGCCCGCCTCAGACGCGGCATCAGGGAAGGCGACGTTCCCCGGAAAATGGACGTGAAGGCCCTCGCCCGCTTTTTCGTCACGGTCCAGCAGGGCATGTCCATCCAGGCCCGCGACGGTGCGACTTCCAGGGAACTCGATGCCGTGGCCACCACCGCCATGCAGGCCTGGCCTTTGGCCTAAGATTCCAACGGTTCCGCCCGTCTCTCCCCCGTCACGGCTTCGGCTTCAGAAACCGCTGCCAGTCCCGCCCTTCCATCAGCAGCGCCACATGCGGCGGCGGGGTCGTATCCCACCCGTATCTGCGCGAGGACCCATAGTTCCACTTCTGCTGGAAATCCACAAAGCTCGCTCCCGGCTCCGGACCCTCCCGGATCGTGAGACTCTCGAACAACATCTTGATCTGCTCCCCATCCGGCTGCCTGGACAATCTCAGATAGTAGTCCGACCGGCCGAACTCCATGGTCTCGCTCCCAAGCTCACCCATCAGGTGCTGCTCCACCAGCAAGGCCCGCTCTCCCGCGATTTCCCGGATCTGCTCGCGGGCTCTCTTCTGGGTTTCAGCCCCCCACTCCCGGTCGCCCGGGATCTTCAGCACCAGCTCGTCCGCACTATTGGTGAACTCCTGCGCCACTCCCTTTTCCCGCTCCCGGCAGCGCCGCAGCGTCTCCGTCATCAACCGTTGGAAATCATCGATCTGACCTTCGTCGAATCCCAGCATCGCAAAGGTGTCCCGGTAGAGTTTGTCGCCCGACATCAGCGCAAAGGCCAGCCGCTCCGCCATCGCCGCTGGCAGACGCACCATTCCCGCCGTCTCCTTGCCCAGCGCCGGCTTCGCCTCCCGCGCTCCATGCCCTGCTCTTCGAGCGGCAGCCTCCGCCTCCTCTCCCACGCCAGCACGGCCTGCCTCGTCGCTCCCATTGCTATTGCTGGCAGCAACCCCGCCACTGCCATTCCCGCCGCCTTCCGGACGATAGCTCGCATATCCCGCCAAGCCACCCGCCAGGAACATCAGGCCGATCACCAAAACGGCCCGCGATTTTGTCTTCATCGTCTTGTTCGTCATCATCTCGATCCTTCTCAAAAGATCAGGGCTCTTTCGGCAGCGGCAGATGCGCCAGTTGCTCCGCATTCTTCTCCAGCGACAGGCTCTGTTGCTGGTCGTAGCCGTTTCCGCCCGCGAACTTCTCAAACTGCGCCGCATCGATCGGCGCCCCTTTCCGGCGGTCCGGCATCACGTCGTAAACTTGATAGCACCACTGACCGTCCGCCTGCTTTTTCGCCTCGATGAAACGGTCCATCGTTCCGAATCCCGCCGTCAGGATGTTCAACTTTCCCATCCCCAAGGTGCTTAGAAAGGTCGGGCTGTAGCCATCCGTCAGCTGCCGCCGGAAGGCTTCCCGCAGCGCCGGTCCGGCGATCTCATCGACCTTCGCTCGCACTTCCTCCCACTCCCGCTCCGCCACTTTCGGATCGGTTGGCGGGATGTGCATCCGCATCACTCCGTCCTTTTCGGAGATCACCTTCACGGCCGCCTTCTCCCGCTCCTCCCAGCGCTTCACCGA
>JAQGPE010000132.1 GCA_028293225.1 Akkermansiaceae bacterium
CAGCCCGGCTCCCTGGAACAACTGCTGGTGGAGAGGAAGGCCGGGATCCAATGGCAGTCCGAAGCCGGCAAGGCAGGCCCGGTGCTGGCCACCATCTGGCGCAGTGCGGCGGACGGCAAGCGCACGCCCCTGCAGGCCGATCTGCGGGGCGATGCAGCCTTGCCCGCGCTCGAGTGGGGCGATGTGGTGGAGCTTTCCTACGAGCCGGAGGAACAGCGGATCTTCGGATACGGATCCACCGCCGTTCAAAACTCCACCCTGCCGGAAAATCTGGTCTGGAAGTTGCGGCAGCGGATTTCCTTTCCCGTCGTGGTCGAGATGGACGGCCAGACGCAGGACTTCACCGTGCGCGGCGGCCTGGTCACCTTCGACCCGACCCGGCCGGAAGTCCCCCTGATGGGCGCGGCCCAGCTCGCCCGGCTGATCTCGCAGCAGAAGCCGGAGAAATATGCCCAGAAGTCCCTCACCGTGATCCGGCAGGGCTGGCCCGATGTCAGGGTTCTCTCCACCACGGAGCCGTCTGCCGACTTCGCCCTGCAGAAAGGCGACCGCCTGAAGTGGGAGACGCAGGATACCTCTCCCGGCCCCAAGTGGGCGATGCGAGCTTCCGAGATCAGGGTCTGCTCCCCCGGTCTGCCATTTGCCGTCAGATTCCAGGAGTTTCTCGGCGGCGGCGGCGGCGACGGTACGCCCCGTGACAACCTGGCCCCGTCGAATTCACTCCGGCCCACCCAGCCCTCGCTGTTGCAGGCGATTGCGATGCTCTACGGGAGCGCGGCCAATCGCCTGAAGGAGGCTCCGGCGAACGATCCCGTAGCGCTAGCCGCCTGGCTGCCCGGCGCACTGGAGGGGGAAATCCTGAGCGTCCTCCCCCACCCCGACCTGACGCACATCCGGGTGCGCCGGAAGAGTGAAGACGGCGCCGAAAAGATCATTGAGATCGACCTGCAAAAGGCCATGGACGGAATAAAAGACGGCACGACGGCGGAGGAAGCGCGCCAGGCGGACCTGCTGCTCCAGCCAGGCGATGTCGTGGAACTGCCGGTGGACCGGAAAGCGCTCGGCCAGCCCTGGACCGGTTTCACCGCCCCGCAGCGCGCCCTGCTTGAAAAGGCCCTGAGCGGATCCGTGCAGATCACCTACGAGGCCGGCCAGGTCACGCTGCTGCCGGTGCTCTACCGGACGCCCCGTCTTACCGCGACTCCGGGCGGCCTGGTGCCGCTGCCCGCCAGCGAGGGAACCTCCTCGCTGGTTCTGCGGGATGTGCTGCCCGATGGGCTCTACGATGCGGTTTCGAAAGACGGTCTCCTGACGGACATGAAGAGCGACCGGATCCTGCTGAGCGAGCGCTTTCAGTTCCTCTGCCGGTCGCTCAATCCCACGCGGCCGGCACCGCGGATCATTCCGCCGCCGCCCTCGCCAGCCAGAAGACCGCAGGTCGCACCCGCTCCCCGGGGCCGCTGAATCATGGCCCGCAGGAAAACATCCTCCTCTCCCGCCTGGCTGCTGCCGGTGGTCCTGCTGCCGCTGCTGTGGCTGGTCTTCCTGGCCTGGCAGGGCACGCGGAATGAAGTACGGACTATCTCGTACCTTCAGAAGGACGCCGCGGACCAGTTTGCCAGGCAGGTGGCGGGGCAACTGGTGGAATTGACCCGGCACCCCCGGGTGATCCCGAAGTTCCCCGATCCGCCCCGGCCCGGCGAGCCTTCCCCGCTGGATGATGTCCTGGACGGGCACGACGTCGCGGCCCTGACGGAACTCGGTAGCAATGGGAATGCCGGACTCACCCCGGCCGGCCTGCCACGGCAGGTACTGGCGGTGCTGAGGCTCAGGGGCGGCGCCGCCGGACCCGCCACGGAAGATCTCATTTCCCTGCTCACGCAGCGACAGCCGTCGGTGCTCACCGGCAGGGCTCTGGCCGGGCTCGACTACCAGCGCGACGAGCAAATGGCCTGGGCGGATCTGGAGCGCCTGCGCCCGCTGGTGGAAAGGGATCCCAACCTGGGCTGGGTGTGCGAAAACAACGGCCGCTGCTGCTGGTTGAAGTCTGATGACGGCCACTGGCTCTACGTGTCGCGGGACAAGGTGCGCGACGTGATGAGAACCGCCCGGATGGGCAGTGAGGATTTCATCGCCCGCCTGTCCACCAGCACGGACGACCAGGGTGGCGAGGGCGTCTACAAGCAGCTGACCTATCTCCCGGTGCAGGGCGGCAATGGCCTGCGCGTGGAGGTCTTTGCCACCGGCTCCGGCCATTTTGAGGAAATGACCGGCCAGTCCCGCCGCTGGGGATCCCTGACGCTGGGCGGTGCGGTGGCGGTCACCATCCTTGGTCTCTACCTGATGCATCGTACTTTGACCCGGGAGCGCAAACTGAGTGAGATGAAAAGCCAGTTCGTCGCCAGCGTTTCGCATGAACTGCGCTCGCCCGTGGCCTCGATCCGCCTGATGGCCGAAGCCCTGGATGCCGGCAAGGTGGACGACGCCACCGCGGCGAATTTCCACCGCCTGATCGCCCGCGAGGGGGCCCGCCTTTCCACCCTGGTCGGAAACGTGCTCGACCACGCCCGCATCGAGCAGGGCCGCCGGATCTGGAAAATCGAACCGTGCAACCTGGCCGGGTTGGTCACCGACACCACCCGCGTCATGGAGCCCCTGGCGAAGGAAAAAGACATCACCCTGACGGTGACCACCCTGCCCATCGACTCCGCCGTGGATGCCGGGGCGATCCAGCAGGCGCTGGTCAACCTGCTGGACAACGCGATCAAGTTCTCCCCGCCCGGCAGCGGCGTTCGGGTGGTGATGGCGAACCACGAGAAATCCCGTACCTGGGAGCTGGCCGTGGCCGACCAGGGATCCGGCATCCCCAGAAAGGAGCAGAGCCGGATCTTCGAGCGCTTCTATCGTCCGGGCGATGAACTGCGCCGGGAGACCCAGGGCACCGGCATCGGCCTCAGCCTGGTGAAAGCCATCGCCGAGGCCCACGGCGGCTCCGTCCGAGTCGACAGCGAACCCGGCCTCGGCAGCACCTTCACCCTGCGATTTCCCCTGGCATGAGACTCCTCGTGATCGAAGACGAAGCGCCGATGCGCACCGCCCTGGTCGAAACGCTGAAGGCCGAGGGCTACCGCGTGCTCTCCGCCAGCGATGGTCCCGCCGGTCTGGAACTGGCCTGCACGGAACCCTTTGACCTGGTCCTGCTGGACGTGATGATGCCCGGCCTGGATGGCTTCGCGGTCTGCCGGGAACTCCGCAAACGCGGCAGGACCTTCCCCGTCCTGATGCTGACCGCCAAGGGCCAGATCGACGACCGCGTGGAGGGCCTGGACAGCGGGGCCGATGACTACCTGGTGAAGCCTTTCAGCCTGAAGGAACTGCTCGCCCGCGTCCGCGCCCTGCTGCGCCGCATGGAGCGGGCGGAGGCGATCGGCGGCGTCTTCCGCTTCGCAGAGGTTGAGATCGATTTCTCGAAAGGAACGCTAACCCGCGCCGGCAGGACCCACGCGCTGTCGGAAAAGGAGACCGGCATGCTGCGACTGCTGGCCGCCCACGCGGGCGAAACCGTCAGCCGGGAGAAGTTCCTGGACGTGGTGTGGGGCTACCACGCCTACCCCACCATGCGGACTGTCGATAATTTCGTCGCCGGCATCCGCGCCAAACTGGAGGCCGATCCCTCCCAGCCGCGCCACCTGATCACGGTCCGCGGCACCGGCTACCGGCTGGAGATGGAGAAGTAGGGATGCCAGGAAAATAGCGCCGCCAGGGCGTTTTGCACCTGGCTCCGGAGAAAGCATGCAATCTGCATTTCCGGGTGCAAGGAAGGAACCGATTCGTCCTACCGCTTTCCTGTTCTATCCGGCGCTCTCTGAAACTTTTTTTCCACCCGGTGCCGCCGCGGACGGATTGCATTATGCTATAAAATGCCTATTTCGCGTCCGGATGCGGTTTTCTGAAACTTTCCCAAAATCCCAGCGTTTGAAAGGCAATTCACGTGGCTTAAGTTGCCATTTTAAACGCTTTGATACATCATTTCCGATGCGGCGCTGGCATGACAATTGCATCTTTGAGAGTGATGATATCAAAAATCCCTCGCCCTTATCTTCATTCACGATCGCTTCTCCGCCGCGGTAGCGTTCTCCCGGCAAGCCTGGCGCTGGTTCTCGCGGCCTGCGGCTATGCCGAAGCCGCCAACTACCGCTACTATCGGTTCACCCCCCTGAAACTCGCCGGCGGTGGCATTTCCACCCAGATCTCCGAGTTCGAATTCGACCTGGATGAGGGGACCGTCCCCTTCCCGGCCGGCACCACGGTCGTCAGTTCCAACTCGGGCGCCGACGGCGGCACCGACCCTGGCACGGGAGTAAAGAGCGAAGCCCCGATCTGGGTGACGGACGGCTTTACCTCGACCAAGTGGTACAACGCGGGTGACGGCACCAATATCGCCTCCATCGTCTTTGACGCCGGCGCGGGAAATACCATCAACGCCAACGGCTACCGGATCGCCACCGGCGGCGATGCCCCGGAAAGAACCCCGGTCAGCTGGCACCTGGAGGGCAGTAACGACAACAGCACCTGGACCCTGCTGGACGTTCAGAATGACTATCCCACCCCTACCACGAACGAGTCCTACACGGATGTCATTCCGATCCCGGACCACCCGCCGGCCTCGATCACCAGCTTCAGCCTGCTTTCCCCGATCGTCGAAAACGGCAAGCAGTTCAGTTTCACCTACACCGCGTCACTCGCGACCTCGGTCAAGCTCAACCCTGGCAACCTGACGCTGAATCCCACTGGCGACACCCCGCTGGTCACGCCCCCGGCCACCAAGGAAACCGCCTATCAGTTGACCGCCACCACGACGCTGAACCCCACGGTCGCCGAGCAGGACTTCCTGGTTCGCTCGGTTGCGACGACCACCCAGACCTACCGCTATGTGCGCTTCACACCGCTGCACACGGGAATCGACCAGATCGACCTTGCGTCGCTCAATTTCACGGTGCTCGACGCCGCGGGCAACCTGGACCACGAGCTCGCTCCGGTAAAAGTCACGTATGATGGTGAGACGACCGTCAATGCCACCGACATCTATCGGCCGGACAACCTCCGCGACGACGATGTCACCACGGAATGGTTCAGCGGCGTGCTGCGCCCCGTCGTCTTCGACTTCGGCACCGCACAGTCCTTCAACCACTATGAATTTGTCCTCTCCGCCTTCGAAAGCACCGGAACCCGTTATGCCCCGCTGAAGTGGCGTCTCGAAGGCAGCAACGACCTCGCCGCGTGGACGACGGTCGATAACGTGAACACTTTCAACTACCCGATGCCGGCGCAGAACAACGCCTTCATCTCCAACCTGCCTGCGCCGTCCAATGCCTCGCTGCCATTGGAGCTGTCGAACTTCTACGCCACCCGGAATCCCGCCGCCGCCGGCGCCCCCACCACCCTTCACTGGTTCGTAGCCGGAGCGCAAACGCTGACCGTGCAGACAGGCTCCGGAACGCCGGTGACGGTTCCCGCGACCAGCTCCAGTCTGGTCGTCACGCCACCCGCGGCCATTACGCTCTACACGCTGACCGCGACCTCCATCCAGGTTCCCACCGCAGCGCCGGTCACCTTGAGCCTGACGCTTTCTCCGCCGGAAGCGACAGCGCCGGCGCTGCCGAACTACCCGGACCTGGCCGTCGCCGGGACCAGCATCATCACCAACGGCTCCGCCAGCTTCATCAACAGCTTCGCCACTCCGAACGGCCTCACGGCCGCGGGTGACCGAATCCGGCTGCAGATCGTGCCGGACAGCGGCGGGGTGACAGGCACGGCTTACTTCAAGACTCCGGTGACCGTCACGGGCGGCTTCGACACCACCTTTGACCTGTACATCGCGACGAAAGACCGCGGCTACGGCGCCGACGGGGTTTCGTTCGTGATCCAGAACACCCCGGAAGGAACCGCCAACCTGCCTGCCTCCAGCGGGCAGCTCGGACCCCTCACCAATGCTGCCGCCATCGAGTTCTCCACCTGGGACAACAACGCGGTCGATCCAGCCCCGCGAAACGAAGCGAAGGTCAAAATCTACAAAAACCAGGTCCTGTCCCAAAGCTTCGCGGTCGAAAACACGGCCGTGGTGCTCAACAGCGGCGACTTCCCGGTCTACTTCGGCCCTTCCTTCGTCGGCAACTACAACAGCAAATCGTATAAGGTCCACATCACCTATACCGCGGCAAAGCTCCTGAACGTCTTTATCGACGACGTGCCGATCGTAACGGACTACACGCTGGACCTGACCGGAGCGACCGACACCTCCGGCAAGGCCTACATCGGTTTCTCCGCGGCCAACGGCGGCCTGACGGAAGACAGCAGCCTGACGAGCTGGGTGTTCTCCAACAGCACCGTGACGCCAACCACCGATCTG
>JAQGPE010000264.1 GCA_028293225.1 Akkermansiaceae bacterium
CGAGGAAATCCCGCACCCAGAAGCGCGATTCACCACCGGAGCGGTCGAAGGTCAGCACGTAGTAGCCCTTGTGCTGGTAGTGGTTGATGATCAGGCAGCCTTTGTCGATTTTCTCCGGGTTGATCCCGTGCTCGGTCGAAAGCTGCAGGTCGCCATCGCGGGTCGAGATGCTCAGGAACGGCACCACGCTCTCCGACTTCAGAATGCACAGCCCCAGCGTGGGAGCGTTCTCGACCTCGATGCCCTTGATCAGGGAAATGCACAGATCGCCCGACTTGATGTTCGGGTGGTTCGACTTGGCGTAGAGACGCTGGGCGATCTCGCGACCCTTTTCCAGCAGGTGCTCCTCCGACTCGAAGACCGACTTCGCACAGGCGTTCATCTCATGCTGCTCCAGCGATGAATGGTGGTTGAAGCGGTTGCCGGTTAGGTTCTTGAACGGCTTCAGGAAGATCGCGGTGAGCGTCGCCTGATCGTCCTCTGCAACCGGAAAGACCTGCCTGGAAGTCTCAAGCGGTTCTTCCTTCAGGGGATTCCCCACCTTGGCGAGGACGAGCGAAGTGGCGGTGGCGGAGGTGAAGCGGATCTTAACGGACATGCGGGGCGCGCAGCCTAGGCGCTCGCCCCGATTTGAAAATCACGATCACGCGCGACCGCCGCTTTTCCCGGATCCCCCCTGCCCTTACTTGCCTTCCCAGTCTCCGAAGGAACGGAACTTCCCGTAACGGGCGTCCAGCAGTTCGGTCTCGGAGAGTTTTTCGAGAGCTTCGATCTCGCTCAGGATCGCCTGCTTCAGGGAGGCCGCCGTGGCGAGATGGTCATGATGCGCGCCGCCGACCGGCTCGGCGATCACGCCGTCGATCAGCTTCAGCTTCAGCAGATCCGGAGCCGAGAGTTTCATGGCTTCCGCCGCTTCCGGAGCGTGCTTGCGGTGCTTCCAGAGAATCGCCGCGCAGCCTTCCGGGCTGATCACCGAGTAGTAGGCGTTTTCCAGCATCAGCACGCGGTCGGCGATGCCGATCCCCAGCGCGCCGCCGGAGCCGCCTTCCCCGAGCACGATCGCGATGACCGGCACCTTCAGCAGCATCATCTCGCGGAGATTGTAGGCGATCGCCTCGGCGATGTTCCGCTCTTCCGCGCCGATGCCCGGATAGGCTCCTGGAGTGTCGATGAGGGTGATTACCGGCAGCTTGAACTTCTCGGCCAGTTTCATCAGGCGCAGGGCCTTGCGGTAGCCTTCCGGATGCGCGCTGCCGAAGTTGCGGCGCAGGTTCTCCTTGGTGTCGCGGCCTTTCTGGTGGCCGATCACCACGACCCGGCGTCCGCCAATCCGTGCGAAACCACCTGGCATCGCATGATCGTCGCCGATCTTCCGGTCCCCGTGCAGTTCACAGAAGTCCGAGAATGCGTGAGCCAGGTAGTCGAGCATGAAGGGCCGCTGGGTATGGCGGGCGATCTGCACGCGATTCCAAGGTGTCAGGTTTTCGTAAATTTCGCGCCGGGTTTGAGCGAGCTTCGACTCCATGTTGGAGATTTCCGCCGACATGTCGATATTCTGCGACTCGGCTTTGGTGCGAAGCTTGTCGATCTCACGCTCGAGTTCGACGATCGGTTTTTCGAATTCCAACAGTTGCATGCGTCAGGAGAGTGTCTCGGGCGAGGAGATGCTAGGGGGCGGAGGTGCGGATTTCCACTTCATTCCCGGGCCGGATAATCAGGGAGAGTTCTTCCGCATCCTCCGGATTCAGGAGAAAACCACGGTTGCCGGCACCGGGCTGCTGGGGCGAGTTTTCCTCGTCCTTCGCGGAACGGATTTTCAGCGCGGACTTGGTCAGCGTGAAAATCTTCACCGAGTCGCGGTAGCCCTTCATCGAGGGATTCATCCGCTTGTCGCCGAGCTGGCCGTAGCTGCCGGCAATGGTGGTCTGCACGGTCGCCTTGAGATTGCCGGCATCGGCCGCCAGCAGGTTGTATTCCTTGATGAAGGTGGGACCCTTCCAGAGCGACATCGCCTTGCGCGACGGCTCGATCAGCAGGCGCAGGTCCAGCGGCATGACCACCAGTTCATCGCCAGGATGCAGCGAAGTCAGCTCCAGCATGCCATTCAGGTGCATGATGCAGTCGATGCTCGTCTTGTATTTCGCGGCGATGCCCAGGAACGACTCACCCTTGGCCACCGTGTGCATGGTCTTGCCCTCCATGTTCGCCGGGGACAGGAGGTCATCCATGTTCATTTCGCCGACGATCCGGCGCGCTTCCGGCGCGGCCTTCGAGCGCGGGTAGGTCGTGACGATGGTTTCCAGCTTCTCACGGGCGGCCGGGAAATCCCCCACCGCGATCAGTTCCTTCACCTTCTCGAAAATCTTCGCCCCCGGATCGACGTCCGGCATGCTGGCGTCCGACTGCGGCAGCGCTTCCACCGGCGCCCCGGCCTTGTCGGTCGGCATGATCTTCGACATCGCGCCGCCGACCGGCTGCACCTTCGAGTGCCAGACCAGCAGGCACGTCAGGGAGCCCACGCTGATGACAGCGGCTCCCGCCACAATTTTGATCAAGGTCCACAAGCGCATGCCCGTATCGTCCTATCAGAGAAGTCCCCGGCGGTGCAGGTCAAAGCGATTGATCGGCCACGATTGGCGGATCATCTCGAACGCGAATTTGAAAATGGACACCTCCCAGGCGTCGTCGACGCCCTCGATGATGGCCTGAGCGGGATTGCCGGCTTTGCGGGCGTCTTCCAGAACCCGGTCGCGCACGGCGTCCAGGCTGTCATGGACCACTTCCTCGTTCACCTGGCCGCTCTTGAATTGAAAGCCGTATTTGAGGAAGGCCATGTCCTTGCCCTCCTGGCGGAGCTTCTCGATCATGGCATCCATGCGCTGACGCGCCTTGTCGCCGAAGCCTTCCAGCTCGATCTCGTTATAAGAATCCGGACGCATGATCCGGGGGCGCATGGCCTGGACCTCGCCGCTGCGGATCCGGACCTCCCCGGTACGGTCCATCAGCTCGCTGAGGAGCAGGAATTCGAAACGGGTGTCACCAAAGGTGTCGATACGCCGGTCGGGCTCAAGCAGGACCTTGGTGGTCTCGATCGCGTACTGAATGTCGTCGGGCTTATGCATGTTCTTTGCCGCAATCTCGGTCCATCCGCGCCGAACGCAAAGAAAAGGGCAGACTCCGGAGGGAGTCCGCCCTTCGAAAGCTCAGTCGAGCGGCTGGCTCAGGATTGGGCCGTGATGTAGGTCACGACGTCACCGACGGACTGAAGCTTTTCAGCTTCTTCGTCGGGAACTTCGATTTCGAACTCTTCTTCGAAAGCCATCACCAGTTCAACCGTATCCAGCGAGTCAGCACCGAGGTCTTCGATGAACTTCGCTGAGAGGGTAACTTGGTCGGCGTTCACGCCGAGCTGGTCGACGATAATGTCCTTCACGCGGTCTTCGATGCTCTTGTCTGACATAAGGTGTGTGCTAGGTAGTTGCGCTGGCGAGGGATTAAGCGATGCGGGCGGATCTTGGCAACCTCGAAAAGAGCTGCCGTGCGGGGGGATTCTCAGGCTTCGGGACTTGGAACTTCCACCGGCGCCGTTTCCACAGCGACGTATTGCACGATCTCTCCGGAAAACGCCGCTTTCAGCCGTTTCATGAACGCCTCGGCGGGCTCGCCCTGATCCTTCTTAAATCCACCATACACAAAGCCATCGATGCGGATTTTCCGGTCCGCGCCCCCCGGATTCTTCGCCCAGGTGAAAGCCACGCCCTTCGTGTCCCACTTGCGCAGATCCAGACGGGAGAGTTCTGAAATCGGAACCGAGGCGCCGCCGGCCGGGTAAAAAGTCGTGTCATCCACGGCCATGGTCCGCCTCATCGTCCGGACCAGAACAAAAGCGGTGCCGATGACCAGCGCGGTGCTGAGCCCGAAAACCACCCACTGCTCCAGGATTTTCTGCTTGTCCTGGAGATGTTCGTCGGGCTCGCGCTTGATGCCGGCCTCCAGACGATACTCGTCGAACAGCGGCCGCCAGTTGCCGGTTGCGGCCTTCACCTTGTCGTAGTCCTGCAGTTGCTTGGGCCACCGCATCGGCTGGACGAGACCTTCGGGAAGGATCTTGGGATCATTGCCCAGATCGACGGTTTGCCTGGACGCAAAAGCCTTCCAGCTCTCCTTGTCGTAAGACCCCTTCGGGAAATCCTCCACCGCGGTCAGGAAGGCCTTGCTGGTGAAGTAGGCCAAGTTCTTCTCCTTGTACCCCCACTTGGCATCGACAAAGAACAGGACGGCGAAAATGCCGAACATGGCGAGCATGGCGACCGCGCGAAGGAGGAACCAGGGGCTGGGTTTACAAACGAGACGATCGCTCATGGCTTCAAAAGAGTGATGCAGGAAAGCCGGATGCGGACGGCTTGGCAAGCTTAGGAGGGATCGCGCCCAGGGCCGCCGCATTCAGATTCTGAAACCGCGAATGGACGCCAATCGACGCGAATAAAAGAAAGAGATGACAGCGACACGCGGACAAAAGGCGTTCATGGGGTTTGGAGTCCCCCCTATTCGCGTTCATTGGCGTCCATTCGCGGTTGGGTTCCCTTAAG
>JAQGPE010000156.1 GCA_028293225.1 Akkermansiaceae bacterium
GCGGATCTGGTCGAAGTAGAGTTGCTCGAGATTGGTGATCATCGCTCAGAGGGTTGCAGTGGGCGGAAGGGCTATCGCAGCTTCCGGGCCGAAACCCTTCAGCGCTGATTTCCAGACCATTGCGGGATTCCACCATGGGGTGTGTCCAGGGTTTTCATGCAGGATGCAATGGGAGGCCGGATTCTTTGCAACGCCGGGCCCTTCAGATTTCTCGCGATTCTTCACCAGCCTTCTTGCCAGTTGCCATTTGGCCGCTGAGCATCCCGCGCGGCACCTTATGACACTTTCTGCTCTCGATCTTTTCACGATCGGTGTTGGCCCGTCGTCGTCCCATACCGTTGGACCGATGCGGGCTGCCGCACGTTTCGTCCGACGTCTGGTTGACGAGGGGCTCGCATCGCGTGTGGCGCGGCTGCGCTGCGACCTCTACGGCTCACTCGCGGCGACGGGCAAGGGCCACGGCACGGACTCGGCGATTTTGCTCGGCTTCCGCGGTGAGGAGCCTGAAACGGTCGACCTGGACAGCGTCCCGGAAATGCTGGCAGTGATCCGCGGCGGCAGGCTGCTGACGCCGTGGGGAGCGGAAATCGGCTTCAACGAAAAGGCCGACCTCGATTTCAAGCGCCTCAAGCCTCTGCCCCTGCACCCGAATGGGATGCACTTCACCGCGCTGGATGCCGCCGACAACATCGTGGCCGATGCGGTGGTCTACTCCCTGGGCGGTGGCTTCATCGCCACCGAGGAGGAAATGAAAGCCCCGCCCGCCCCCGGAATCGAGCTGCCCTATCCTTTCATCAGTGCGGCCGAGCTGATGGCCCACAGCGAGCGCACCGGGCTGTCGATTTCCTGCATGCTGACGGCCAACGAGGCGGCCTTCCGCCCGGCGGCCGAGACCGAGGCCAAGCTCAACGCGATCTGGGAAGCGATGCAGAACTGTGTGAAGCGCGGCTGCATGATCGAGGGCATCCTCCCCGGCGGTCTGAAGGTGAAACGCCGCGCCAAGGCGATCTACGAGAACCTGCGCAGCACGCCCGAGGCTTCGCTTTCCGATCCCCTGACCATTCTCGACTGGGTCAACCTCTACGCTCTGGCCGTGAATGAGGAAAACGCCGCTGGCGGCCGGGTGGTCACCGCGCCGACCAATGGCGCCGCGGGGATCATTCCGTCCGTGCTGCACTACGCGGTCCGCTTCCGGAAGTCCGCCTATCCGAATGGGATCCACCGCTTCCTGCTCACGGCGGCAGGGATCGGCATGCTCTACAAGCGCAACGCCTCCATCTCCGGCGCGGAAGCCGGCTGCCAGGGGGAGGTGGGGGTCGCCTGCTCGATGGCGGCCGCGGGCCTGGTCGAGTATCTGGGCGGCACGCCGAAGCAGGTGGAGAACGCTGCGGAAATCGGCATGGAACACAATCTCGGCCTCACCTGCGACCCGGTCGGCGGGCTGGTGCAGATCCCATGCATCGAACGCAACGCCATGGCGTCGGTGAAAGCGATCAATGCGGCGCGACTGGCGATCGCCGGGGACGGTTCGCATTTCGTCTCGCTGGACAAGGTGATCAAGACGATGCGCGACACCGGTCGCGACATGAAGTCGAAGTACAAAGAGACCTCGCGCGGCGGCCTGGCCGTCAACGTGGTCGAGTGCTGACCGGCTGGAAATGAGGGCACGAAAAAGGGCGCGGATCTTTCACCGCGCCCTCTTTTGGAAAAATCGGAAGTTCCGCCCCGATTACTGCGGCTGCTGGCCCTTCACGTACTTCTTCGGCGCGTTGCCGGGAGTCCGGTTCGACTGGGTGTAAACGGCCGGACGACCGCCGGTGCCGGGTCTCACGACCGGGCCTGCTCCGGGATTCGGATGAGGCACGCCACCGCCTGCCCAACCGCCATTGCCTGGGATCGGACGCGGGCCGCTGCCACCGGCGTTGCCGCCGTTCCAACCACCTTTACCGGGGATTGGACGAGGGGTGCCGCCGCCGTTCCAACCGCCATTGCCGGGGGTCGGACGAGGAATACCGCCGCCATTGCCGGGGCCGTTGCCATTCCAACCGCCTGGACGCGGGCCATTGCCGTTCCAACCGCCTGGGCGTGGACCGTTGCCATTCCAGCCACCCGGACGCGGGCCATTGCCGCCCCAGCCGTGGCCGGTGTAGCCGCGAGGGCGCTCGACGACGACGTAACCGCGACCGCGCGGGCGGTAAAAGACGCCATTGGAGACATAATAGTGCTCACCGCCGTAGTAGAGGGGCTCATAGCCGCCTGGCAGGGTGTTCACCACGTAGCCCGGGGCGTAGCCGCCTCCGTAGCCTCCGCCACCGTAGCCCTCGACGTAGCCGGGGCCACCCCCGTAGTTGTCGACGCAGCTGGAGAGAGCCACTGCCGCACTCGCGGCCAAAATCAATCGGAGGGTTGTCTTGGTTTTCATAAGCATAGCGGTTGGAAACACCGGACGAGCCGGCCGGAATCCCCTTGCAGCCGACGTACCACCGCCTCGCCCACATCTCAAACCCTTGAGGATGAGGCATCAGACCGGAGGCAGAGGCTCTGCCGAAAGCGAGATTCCTGCACTATGTCTAACAATGCTCACGCAAAATGCAACGGAAGACTCCGTCCCATCTTTTTCAGTTTCAGCCTATTTGGGGGGTGGAACGTCCTTTTTCGGCGGCTCCGGCGAACGCATGAAGCCGATGACTTCCTTGGCGAGTTGCCCATCCGCCGGATCGACCAGCGGCACCTTGCTTTGGTTCGGAACCACGGCCGGCACGCGGGATGGCGGCGGGGCGCCGGTGGCCAGGGCCCACACCAGTTCGCGGTTCTCCTGAAAGCTCAGGAAAACGGCAAGAGCCGTCACCAGGAGCCCAAGGATCAGATAGGAGAGTTGTTTCCCCTGACGTTTCTGCACGGCAGATTGCTTCCGCTCACGGGACTCCAGGACAGACATCAGTTCCGGGTCGGAGCGATGCGGCGACGGCTTGTCTTCCATTCCATCATCCGTGGCTGGCCCGCGCCGCGCTGTCAACGCCCGGCTCCGCGCTTCAGATCCGCTCGCGCAGCGTCAGCAGCTTCTCTCCTGCCGCGTGGAGGATCGGCTCGCTCTTGGCGAAATGAAAGCGGATCAGGTGATTGACCGGCTCCCGGAAGAAGCTGGACCCAGCCACTCCGGCCACGCCGATCTCCTTGATGAACCATTCCGAGGCCCGGGTATCGTCGGTGAATCCCAGCGGCGAGATGTCGACCAGCACGTAATAGGCCCCCTGCGGCTCGCTGAAGGGCAGGCCGGTG
>JAQGPE010000171.1 GCA_028293225.1 Akkermansiaceae bacterium
GGCACAGGCGGCAAGGACGACAAGGGCGTGCTCATCGAGTTCACCGTGAAAGTCGGCGACAAGGTCCTCATCTCCAAATACGGCGGCACCGAGGTCAAACTCGACGGACAAGAAGTCCTCATCATCAACGAATCCGATATCCTCGGCATCGTCGGCTGATTCTTTATCTTACTATCAACTCCCAACTTTAAACCATCAATTCTATCATGGCCAAACAACTCCAATTCGACGAAGCCGCACGCCAGGCACTCCTGCGCGGTGTGGAAAAGCTCGCCCGCGCCGTCAAGGCGACCCTCGGACCAGCGGGACGCAATGTCATCCTCGACAAGAAATTCGGTTCCCCAACCATCACCAAGGACGGTGTCTCGGTTGCCAAGGAAATCACGCTGGGCAACAAGTTCCAGAACATGGGCGCGAAAATGCTGCATGAAGTCGCCAGCAAATCCGCCGACATGGCCGGGGACGGCACCACCACCGCCACCGTGCTTGCCGAAGCCATCTACAAGGAAGGCCTCCGCAACGTCACCGCCGGTGCCAACCCGATCTCCCTGCAGCGCGGCATCATGAAGGCCACCGAGGCCATCGTCGCCCAGCTCAAGATCATCTCCAAGGAAGTCAACGACACCAAGGAAATCGCCCAGGTCGCCACCGTCTCCGCCAACTGGGACGCCGACATCGGCCGCATCATCGCTGAAGCGATGGACAAGGTCGGCAAGGACGGCACCATCACCGTGGAAGAAGCCAAGGGCATCGAAACCACCCTCGACGTCGTCGAAGGCATGCAGTTCGACAAGGGCTACCTCTCCCCATACTTCGTGACCGACGCGGAGAGCATGGAAGTCGTGCTCGATAGCGCCTACATCCTCATCCACGAGAAGAAGATCTCCTCCCTGAAGGACATGCTTCCTCTCCTTGAGAAGGTTGCCAAGACCGGCCGCCCGCTCCTCATCATTGCGGAAGACGTCGAAGGCGAAGCCCTTGCCACCCTCGTGGTGAACAAGCTCCGCGGCATCCTCCACATCGCTGCCGTCAAGGCTCCTGGCTTCGGCGACCGTCGCAAGGCCATGCTCGAGGACATCGCCGCCCTCACCGGTGGCAAGGTCATCACCGACGACCTCGGCATCAAGCTGGAGTCCGTTGACCTGTCCGACCTTGGCTCCGCCAAGCGCCTGACGATCACCAAGGAAAGCACCACCATCGTGGAAGGCGCCGGCACCAGCGAAAGCATCACCGGCCGCGTCAACCAGATCCGCCGCCAGATCGAAGACACCACCAGCGACTACGACCGCGAGAAGCTCCAGGAGCGCCTTGCCAAGCTCGCCGGCGGCGTCGCCGTCATCAACGTCGGTGCTGCCACCGAAACGGAGATGAAGGAAAAGAAGGCCCGCGTCGAAGACGCCCTGCACGCCACCCGCGCCGCAGTGGAAGAAGGTATCGTTCCTGGCGGTGGCACCGCCCTCATCCGCGCTCAGGCCGGTGTGGGTGACCTCGGCCTCACGGGCGATGAAAAGACCGGCGCCGGCATCGTTGCCCGCGCCATCGAAGCTCCACTCCGCCAGCTCGTCGCCAACGCCGGTCGCGAAGCCGCGCTGATCGTCGAGCGCGTGAAGAACGGCGCTGAAGGCTACAACGTCGCCACCGACAAGTACGAAGACCTCATCGCCTCCGGCGTGGTCGATCCTACCAAGGTGACCCGTTCCGCCCTGCAGAACGCCGCCTCCATCGCCGGCCTCCTGCTGACGACCGAGTGCCTGATCACCGAGATCAAGGAAGACAAGCCCGCAGGCGGCGGTGGTGGCCACGGCCACGACCACGGCATGGGCGACTTCTGAAGTCCCCGAGTCCGATGACTCCCTCAAAGCCGGCCAGGGCAACCTGGCCGGCTTTCTCGCGCCCGGAAGCGGCTTGGAATGAACCGGCAGATTCTAACGGACGGGCTTGCCCGCTTCTGGCATCCTCCGCCTCATGCTTTCCTCCACGACCTTCGAAATCCACGGCTACGACATCACCGAGCACAAGGGCATGGTCCGCGGCATCATCGTCCGCTCGCCGACCATTTCCCAAGGGATCATCGGCGGCCTGAAAAGCATCATCGGCGGGCGCATCGGCGCCTACACCACCATGTGTGAGCAGACCCGCCAGCAGGCCTTCGAGGACCTCGAACAGCACGCCGCCGAACTCGGTGCCAATGCCGTGATCGGCGTCCGCTATGACGCCTCCTCGGTCGATCCGCGCGGAGCCGTCGAAGTGCTCTGCTATGGCACCGCCGTCGTGGCGCAGAAGAAGGGGGCCCTCATTTCGCCACCGCATCTCCCGGCTTGAAAGCGGCAAGCCCTCACACCGAGGGTTGTTGCAATCCGTCCCTCGTTCTGCTTCGATTCAGGATGAACAGCGACAGCGCGGAGTAGGCGGCCAAGGCAAGATATCCCGCTGCGCTTCCGGTATCCGAAGGGTGACCTGCGAGGCACAGCGCCATCAGGCAAAAGGCGAGCAACACTGCGCAGGCAGTGTTGGAGGTCCGCACGCCCCAGGCGCTTTTCTTCAGCAACAGCACGCCTGAAGCCAGGAGCAGGCCTCCAAACACCGAGTAGAACAGGACCGCGGTCTCGAGCACTTGCTCGCGGACACCGGAGGCCGGACCCGCTTTCAGCCAGGCCGCCATTCCGGCCTGGGCCAGAAAGAGCACTCCGATCCCGGAGTGGAGCCATCCATAGGTCCTCACCGCCCTGCCGCCGGAAGCTTCCGAAATCAGAGAGTTCATACTCTATCCTGCTCTCTTCTCCGGACTGGAGTCAAGCCAGCCTACTTCTTCGCCGTGTCGTCCAGCGTGATCGTCACCGGCATGCCCTGGCGCAGGGTGCCGTCGGAATCCTCGACGATGACCCGCAGGCGATAGACCAGCGAGGTCCGCAGTTGATCGGTCTCGACCGACTTCGGCGTGAACTCGGCCTGCGGCGAGACGTAGCCGACGGTACCATGGAAGGTTTTGCCGCCATCGGTATGGACGGTGACCTTGGTATTGGGGGCAACCTGGCCGAGTTCCGGCTCATGCACGTAGGCGCGGATCCACACCGGTTTCTCCAGGGAGATCGAGTAGACCGTCGCGCCCGCCTGGAGGATGGCGCCCTTTTCCACCGCGCGGGTCATCACGATCCCGTCCGTTGGAGCTTTGAGTTCCGTGTCGGCGATCTGGAGCTGGGCCGTGGCGATCGCCGCCTTGGCCTGCTCCGCTTTCGCCACCGCGGCCTGGACTTCCTCCGGCTGGTAGCCGGCTTCGAGCTGCTTGCGATTCGCTTCGGCCGAGTTGTAGGCTTGCATGGCCTGCTCGTACTCGCCCTGGGCGTTTTCAAAGGACTGCCGGGAGACCCCGTTTTCCTGCACCAGCCCGGATTGGCGCTTGTAGGCGCGGTCGGCGAACTCCAGCGCCACCTTGGCCTGCGCGCTGGCGGCCCGCGCCTTGTCGATTTCTTCCTGCCGGTAGCCGCCCTGCTTCAGCTTGGCATCGGCCTCGGCGCCTGCCAGCGAAGCCTGCAGCTCTCCCAGTGCCCGCTGATAAGGATCGCTATCGAGCTTCGCGATCAGCTCGCCGGCTTTGACGGTGTCGCCTTCGTCCTTGAGCAGATCCAAGAGCTTGCCGGAGACCCGGAAGCCCAGATCGACGGAGCGGATGTCGACATTGCCGTGCAGCGTCAGAGGACCGTTTTCAGCCTCCTTGTGTTTGATATAGCGCCAGGCTCCGTAGCCGAGGCCGGCGAGAAGAACCACGATGATGATGATCTTTTTCATCTGTCTTGAGCTTTGCTGCTGAGAAGTCCGGCGGAAATGAAGTCGACGTGCTGGTCGATGAGAAAGGCGATCAGCTCCCCGTGCTCGGGAGTCAGGCGCTTGACCCCCAGCCGCCGCAGCACCGTGTGCCGCGCCACCGTGAAACCGATGACATGACCGAAAAACGCGTGCGCCCGCAGGATGAGGAGAGGGGATTTCGGGTCTTCTCCAGTGGCGATCGCCAGGACCTGGGCGAAAAGGTCGTGCTGCGGCTGGAGCACCTTGTCGTAGAGGATTTCGAAGGCCTCCGTCGGGTCACCCTGCTCGCGCATCATCAGGTGGCGGATTTTGCCGATCTCCTCGCGCTCCAGGTGCTCCATCAGAAAGCCCCGCAGGATGCGCTTCATGATCTGCACGGCCACCGCCGGATCCTTCCGGCCCTGCTCGACAAAGGACCGCGCTTCCCCGGCGACCTCGTAGAAGAGGGTGCCGAGGTAGGTGACGATGCCCTCGATGACCGCGTGGTAGAGCTGTTCCTTGCCGCCGAAGTAATAGGCGATCGAAGCGACGTTCTTGCCTGCCGCCCCGGCGATCTCACGGACCGAGGCATCCTCGAAGCCCTTGTCGCCAAAGAATTTCAGACCCGCCAGCAAGAGCTTGCGGCGCGCTTGTTCCCCTTTTCTGGGCGGGGCTGCGAAGAGTTCCACCTGCACGACGGAGAAAATTGAACAACTGATTCATAAAGTCAAACAGACGTTTTCAAAAAATCACTTCTCCGTCCTCTGGCTTGCGCGCCGGTCTTTCCAGACTAGCTTCGGGGCGGCATGGGACGACGTGGCTTTGTGGTGAAAATGGTGATTCTGCTCGCACTCGTCTGGGGTGCGGTGTGGGGCGTCATTCACTGGGCCGACTCGAAACGGCTGACTGCCGCCGCCGTGGCCGGAAAGATCGCGGCGGCCAATTTCGAGGACTGGTCCGGGTATTCCCAGGCGCCCGACGCCGCTGCGGCCGGGCGTCGCGACAAGAAGATCCGTGAGATCGCCGGGATGGTGAACCGCCTGGACTTCGCCGAGCGCCAGAAGAGCCGTGAGGATCGCACGCCGGAGCAATTTTTCCGCAAGCTCAGCGGCCCGGAGAAAAAGGAGTTCATCGACCTGACCGTCCGCGAGTCGATGGGCAAGTTCATGGAGGTGCTCGACAAGCAGTCTCCCGCGGACCGTCGTAAGTTCGTCGAAGACGCCCTGAAGGAAATCCGCCAGGGCAAGACCGCCGACGACATGGCCCGCGCCCAGGATCTCGGCGAGGACGTGCTGAATACGATCGCCAATGAGGGCATGCGCGCCTACTTCGAAAAAGCCAGCACCGATACCAAGCTCGACCTCGCTCCGCTGATGGAGTCGATGAATAATGTGATGCAGGGCCTGCAGCAGAAGGAAATCATGCCGGGGGCGCGATGAAGCCCGGCTCCTTCCATCGCGGCTTCACGCTCACGGAGCTGCTCGTCACCCTGGCGATCATCGCCGCGCTCGTCGCAATCGCCGTGCCGGTCGGACTGAGCGTGCGCCGCAAGTCGCAGCGCGCCGCCTGCATTTCGAACCTGAAGCAAATCGGCGTCGGGCTGGAGAGCTACCTGCAGGACCATGGCCAGATCATGCCGGAGTGGCAGGCGGGGAGGAAGTCGAAGAGCGAAGCCGGCCCGGTCATGGAGACCGAGCTGGAGCCCTACGTGGGCGAGAACAATTTCCACTGCCCCACCGATGCCAAGGAATTCGCCCGCAGCGGCAGCAGCTACCTCTGGAACACCACCCAGAACGGCCGCAACCGCAACAACCTGGTGTTCTTCGCCTCCGGCGGCGAGGTCGGCAAGATTCCGCTGATCAGCGACAAGGAAGGGTGGCATTCCGGATCGCCAACAGTGAACTTCCTCTACGCGGACCTCTCCGCCTCCACCCAAGTCCACTTCGGCGTCGACGAATGAAACCCATGCTCCAGGTCACCGGTCTTTCGAAGGACTTCGGAGGCAAGCCGGCTCTCCGCAACGTCTCGTTCCAGGTGGAGAAAGGCGAGATCCACGGTCTGCTCGGTCACAACGGCGCGGGCAAAAGCACCACGCTCGGGGTGATCCTCGGCATGGTGGAGCCGGACCAGGGCGAAGCTTTCATTGGAGGGATTTCGGTGCAGAAAAAGCACTCGGCGGCGCTGCGTCAGGCCGGGGCGATCTTCGAGAGCCCGTCCTTTTACGAATACCTCAGCGGCTGGGAGAACCTGCGCATCCTGGTCAGCTACTCGGGACGCTTCAATGCGAAGGAAACGCGCGCGGTGGTGGAGAAGGTTGGTCTGACCAAGGCGATCGACGCCAAGGTCCGCACTTACTCGCACGGCATGCGCCAGCGCCTTGCGCTCGCCCAGGCCCTGGTGCCGGAGCCTGAAATCCTGCTGCTGGACGAGCCCACCGACGGCCTCGATCCGGAGGGCATCAAGTGGTTCCGCGATTTCATCCTCGGCCTGCGCAAGGAGCGCGGCACGACTGTTCTGTTCAATTCCCACCTGCTCGCGGAGGTCGAGCAGATGTGCGACCGGGTCACGATCCTGAAGGAGGGCAAACTGGTCCACGCCGGGAAAATCGGCGACCTGCAGGGCGACACCCACATCTATCAGGCCGAGTTCGAGCCGTGGGCCGAAGCCGCCGCTTTCCTGGAACTCAATGGCGTCCAGATTCTCGGCCGCGGCCGCGTCGCCCTGCCGCCCGAAGCCGACCCCGCGATCCTGATCGCCGCGTTGGTCGGCCTCGGCGTCCGGGTCTCGGCCTTTGCCCCGATCCGCCGCTCTCTGGAGGATCTGTATCTGGAAATCACCACCCAAGCTTCGCCGACCCGATGAATTTCCTCAGCCAACTCCGCGGCGAACTGCGCAAGCTCTTCGGACGGCCGCGCACCTACCTGGGCTACGGCGTCTTCCTGCTGATGGAAGCGATCATCCTGATCGTCTTCAAGCTGAAGGGCGCGCAGAAGATGATGCGGGATTTCGTCGAGCGAAACGGATTGAGTTTCGGGGACGCTTACAGCTCGCTCACCGTTACTTACTGGATGATGGGCCTGAGCATGTTCTTTCTCGGATCGATCTACTTCGCACTCGTCGCAGGGGACATCGTTGCCAAGGAATCGGAGGACGGAAACCTGCGACTGGTCCTGGCGAGGCCGATCTCCCGGCTCCGGATCCTGATCTTGAAGTATGCCGCGATCTCCATCTATACGATCACCTTCGTCCTATTTGTCGGAGTCTCCGGCTATCTCATGGCGATTGCGGCGGTCGGCACCAAGGGCGGGCTGTGGGCTTGGAGCCCTGAGATGAAAGTGTTCAGCTTTTTTCCTGACAGCTCGGAAGGGCTCAAGCGCATCGTCATGGCGGCGGGGGGGATCGGCCTCAGCATGGTCACTCTGTCCTCCATCGCCTTCATGTTTTCCTGTTTCAAGATCAAGCCGGCCTCTGCCGCCGTCGCCACCTTGAGTGTCCTTTTCGTGGATCTGGTTCTTCAGCGGTTTCCCTTCTTCGCACCCTACAGTGAATACTTCGTGACGTGGCGGATGAGTTGCTGGGTCTACCTGCTTGAGAACACCATCTCGTGGCCGAAGATCGCCAGCTCCTACGTCTTTCTGGGCGGTCTCAACATCACCTTGTTTCTCATCGGCTACGTGGCCTTCCGTTTGCGGGATGTTAAAACCTAGTCCCTGAAAAGGGAGAATCCTCCCCGGAAGGTAGCATCCAGCTCTGTGGGAGGTCGCTGTTCCCGCTTCGCCGGACACCCTCCATTCCGCGGAGGAAGTCATGTTTTCGACAGCACTTGTTCCTTACGGAACGATCTCACTATTCCAGACCGGAGCCGTTTTGTGAATGCCCTGAAGACGTGTGCATGATCGCGTAGGCCTGACTCCGGAGTTCTGCGCACCCGCGATTTCACGATTCCCGTCATCTCAACGATCCATCGACCCAGCCCTGCTCAAGGGCCAGATGCGATAGACCAGTTTTCCGGTGACGGCCATTTCGGAAATGAGGAGTGTGCCGGCGGGGCTATCGTCGCGCTGCACGGCGAGGCTGCCTTCCGGGACCACTGTATGACCGCTCGCCGTCGAAAGGGTTTCTCCCGGAACGCCAGCGACGCGGGCAAGGTAGGTCGTCGCATTGGACAGGGAGGTCCGGTAG
>JAQGPE010000182.1 GCA_028293225.1 Akkermansiaceae bacterium
CCAAAGGTCCAGCCCGTGAGGCCGAAGCGCTCCCACTGTTGCGCGAGGCGCGTCCAGGCGGGAGAGTCTCCGGTGGGCTGCACCTTGGCCGTGGCGAGACTTTGTCGGAGTTGGTCCAGGTCGCGACCGGCACCGAGCGTTTTCTGGTCGTTGCCCACAATCTCAATGCGCGGGCGGAGATGCTGCGGAATCGCGTCGGCCGGCCATGAGGAAAGCGGAATCTCGACGCCGTAACGCTGGTGGATGAACTTCGCCAGATCCTGCTGCAGCGATTGGCCGGTCGGGCGCAGTTCGCGGGCAATCTCCGCCACCTTCGGCGGAAACGGCATCAACTCCCGCCGCAGCGCCTTGGGCAATGCGCGCAGCAGTTCACTGATCTGCCCTTCGCGCAAACCCGGAATCGCCCACTCCACGCTCGCTCGCGATAGGCTTTGCGCCAGCGTGAAGCCGAGCTTGAGCGTCACGCCGTCCTGCTCTTCGCCGGGAGCGTAAGCATAGGAGAGCGCCACCGGTTGGCCACCCAGCGGCACGGCATCCGGAAAGGCCTCGGCGTCGTAGCTCAATTCCTGGCCGTCGGTCACATCGGCTTCGGTGATGCAAAGAAAATTCGGGTCCGATGATTGGTCGCGCAGCAAACGGTTCAACTCGTGAATCGAGGAAACGTTTTCAATGCGGTCAACATAAAACTTGAACAATGCCTCATCGACATCGGCGAGGTCGTGGCGGCGGACGCGGGTTTGCCAAGTTTCGATTTTTTGCCGGATCTGGCGATTCTGCTCAAGAAACCGCAGGGATCCCGGCAGGCGTCGCGGTTCAGCGGCAACCGACGCGAGCAGACTGTGACTGGTCGGTGCCGTGGACTCGTCCATCTCCCGGCGGCTGCGGGGAGGCTCTGGAAACAAATCCTCCTCGACCAGCGCCGAGCGGATAAAAATCTCGGTGGCAGCCTTCGGGTTGATGTTCCCATAAGGAACCTTGTGGTTGTGCACCTCCAGGCCGTGTAGCGTAATCTTCTCCTCCACCAACACGCGGCCGGCGGCGGCGCTCCAGTGCGGGTTGTTATGGGTGATGCGACAGAAATGCGGAGCCAGTTTGACAATCCAAAGCGGATCGATCCCGGCGACGGTGCGCGCAAAAAGTTGTGAGGTCTCAACAATCTCCCCCGCCATGATCCAGGCCGGCTGGTTGGGAGACTTCGGTTTCGGCGCAGCCTTGGTTTGCGCACTCGCATGCTTCTTCGGCCTCTCGCTGCGATCGTAAAGCGCCGAGCCGGGAAAAATCGAGACCTCCCGGTTGCCGGCTCCTTTGTAAGTATTCCGCTCGGCTTTGACGGCCACGTGGCCGAGAAGTCCGGTGAGAATGGAACGGTGGATGGCATCGTAAGCCGCATTGCTCTCGTTCAATCGCACAGTGCCCAGCTCTTCCAACGCGTCATGAAGCTGGGCATGGAGATCCTGCCATTCGCGCATCCGGAGATAGGAGAGAAAATGCGTCTTGCAAAATTTGCGGCGCTGGCCCTGCGTCCGCAGTGTTTCCCACTGGTCGTGAACGGCGTTCCAGATGTTGAGCAGCGTCAGAAAGTCAGACTGTGGATCGAGAAAGCGTTTATGCGCGGCCGCGGCGGCGTCCTTCTGATCCAACGGCCGCTCGCGCGGATCCTGGATGCTGAGTCCGGCGGCGATGATGAGCAGTTCGCGCGTGGCGTGTTCATGCTGTGACTGGAGCAGCATCCGTCCAAGCGTCGGGTCAATCGGCAGGCGGGCCAGATCGCCGCCGAGTTGTGTCAGTTCGCGGGCTTCGTCCAGCGCGCCCAATTCTTGCAGCAACGTGTAACCACCTTGAATGGCGACGGGCGGCGGTGGATTGACGAAAGGAAAGGTCTCAATATCGCCCAGCCGGAACGCTTTCATGCGCAGAATGACTTCCGCGAGGTTGGCCCGCTGAATCTCCGGCTGCGTGTACGGAGGACGGGCGTTGAAATCCTCCTCGGAATAAAGGCGGATGCAAATGCCGTTCTGGACGCGGCCGCTGCGGCCTTTGCGCTGGTTGGCGCTGCTCTGGGAAACCGGCTCGACCGGCAGCCGCCTGGTCCGCGTGCGCGGGTTGTAACGGCTGAGCCGCGCCAGTCCGGAATCGATCACGTAGCGGATTCCGGGAATGGTGAGCGAGGTCTCGGCAATGTTCGTGGCGATGACGACCTTGCGGCGGGAAGCCGGCGCAAAGACCCGTTGCTGATCTCCCGAACTCAGTCGTCCGAAAAGCGGGATGATCTCCGCCTCGCGACCGAAACGGCCTTCGAGCAAATCGCTCGCCTCGCGAATATCCCGCTCGCCCGGCATGAAGATCAGGATGTCGCCGTCACCCGGTTCGCACAGCGCCTGCTCCGCGGCGCGGACAGCCGCATCGATGTAAGTCATGTCCCCGCGTTCCTCGGAGGCGGCATCGAACGGAGCGTAAACCACCTCCACCGGATACAGCCGACCGGAAACCTCAATGATCGGCGCGTTGTTGAAGGCACGGGAAAAAGCCTCGGTATCGATGGTGGCGGAAGTGATGATGAGCTTCAGGTCGCGGCGTTTGGCGAGCAGGCCCTTCAGATAACCGAGCAGGAAATCAATGTTCAGGCTGCGCTCATGGGCTTCGTCGATGATGATCGCATTATAATCGGAGAGCAGCGGGTCGCCTTGGGTTTCCGCGAGCAGGATGCCATCCGTCATCAGCTTGATATAGGTCTCCGAGTTGGAACGGTCATCGAAGCGGATTTTGCAACCCACCTCGCGGCCCCAAGAAACGTTCAGTTCCTCGGCGATGCGGCGGGAAATGGAAAGCGCGGCCACACGGCGTGGTTGCGTGCAGCCGATCTTGGCCTCGATGCCCAGCCCGGCTTCGAGACACATCTTGGGAATCTGCGTCGTTTTGCCCGAACCGGTTTCGCCGGCGATGACCACCACCTGGTTCGCCCGGATCGCGGCGACAATGTCGTCTTTCCGCGCCGTGATCGGCAGTTCCGCCGGATAGCTGATGTGCGGCACGTGCAACCGGCGGCGTTCGCGGAGTTCCACCGACGCCTTCACCTGCGCCAGCAACCGATCCAAAATGGCACCATGCGCATCCGGATGATGCTGGTCGCGTAAAAGCCGCACGAGCCGCGAGCCCAGCCTGACCCAATCGGGCAGGAGGCCTTGCGGCAGCAGCGTCTTTATTTGTTCTATACGATCGTCCGTCATTTCAAAGTCACATAATGTAGCTTGCAAGCAGGGCAGGGGGAAACAGGCAAATCGCACAAACCCGCGACTTCGCCGCGAGCTTGGGATATCCGCCCGCCTTCCCTGGTTGCTTGTTTACTTGGTTGTTCGACCATCTCCCAGCCTTGATTAACTTGGATTCGACACCTTGGCCGTGCGCCAGCACCCTGGATTCACCGCGATCACGCCAACTCCCCGGAGCGCGGGTTCATAACCCGCAGCACTCCAACCCAACCAGCGATTCAAGACTCGACTAGTCCCCCAAATTCCGCACTCCGAATTCCGCATTCCGCACTTGGAAAGCTTGGATTTACTTGGATTTACTTGGATTAACCTGGATTAACCTGGATTAACCTGGATTAA
>JAQGPE010000186.1 GCA_028293225.1 Akkermansiaceae bacterium
GGCACACGCCCGCCTGGCTGTACGCGCAGATCGCGAAGCTATCGCGATACAGAGTCAGTGTCGGGAGATCCACCGCCAGTTGCCGGTAGAGCTCGCACGCACGGTCGAAGGAAGCTTCAGCCCCGGCATTTTCCCCAACACGCCGGTAGGCCGCCCCCATCTGGAAGAGCGTCCTGGCCAGCGCGTCCTTTTCGGAGTTCGCCTGGCGGCTCTCCTTCACCAGCCGCTCGCCGATCTCCCGGGCACTCAGGAAAAGCGGCAGGGCTTCCTCCGGCCGCCGCAGTTTCGACAGGAGGTCCGCCAGCTCCCGCCGGCTGCCCGCAAGCTGGGAAAGAAAGCCAGCGTCCTCCGGCTTGTGGACCAGAGCGTCCTCCTGCAGCCGGAACGATTTGCGCAGGTAGGCCTCGGCATCGTCATTCAGGGAAATCTGGCTCAGCGCCTACGACTGGTTCATGAGCATGACCCCGATCTAGCGGGCGTAGCGCCCGGACGGACCCGACCGGCCTTCCAACTGGCGGATGCCTTCGTCGAAAACCCGCACCGCCTCATTCTTGTCGCTCAACTGATTTCCCAGATTGTTATAGAGCATGGAAAGAAGCAGCGGATAGCGGTCGTCATCCGGATACTTGGGGGCATCTTCCCGAACGATCGCAAGGCCCTCCCGGAAGCACTGTTCCGCCTGATCGTTCTGATTGAGCTGCTGGTAGATCTTGGCCAGCCGGGCCAGGGCTTGCGCCTGATCCCACCGCAGCTTGGGATCTGAGCCATGGCTTCCCGATGCCTCCCGGTAAAAGGGAATCGAAGCCGCCAGAAGGTCCGCGCGCAGCTTGTAGAAATCGCCCTGCAGCAACCGAGGCTCATCGGTCACCCGGTTCAGGAACAGATCCGCCGCATCCTTGGCCCGTTGATAGGAATGCTCGGCGTCAAGACGGCTCGCCTCCGCTTTCTGGCTGGCCCGGGTCGCCCTGGCCGCCTGCCACAGGCTTACCCCGGTGCCCGCGATGAGGACCACCACCACGACGGCCGCCGCGACCAGCACGCCACGATTGCGCCGGGCGAATTTACGGAACTGATAGCCCCATGACGGGGCGACTGCGCTCACCGGCTCGCTGCCCAAATGCCGCTCAAGATCTTTGGCCAGCCCCATCGGCGTCTCGTAGCGCCGGGCACGATCAATCTCCAGGGCCCTCAGGGCGATCCAGTCCAGGTCGCCGTGCAGGAGCTTGCGCAGGCGCTTCGGCTCGGAACCGCGAGCTGCGGACAGGCGGCGTGACGACTCGCTGTCGGTCTGAAATTTCGCGCTCGGCCGGGGCGCATGCGTGTTGCGGATCCGCTGCAGGATCGCGTCGAAGGCCGGCGTGCCCATCTCCTCCAGGCCGAGCGGAGTTCTTCCGGTCAGCAGTTCGTAAAGGATCACCCCCAGGGAGTAGATGTCGCTGCGGGTATCGACGTCCGGCATGCTGCCCGCCTGCTCCGGGCTCATGTAAGCGGGCGTGCCGATCACCATGCCGAAGCGGGTCAGCAGCAGGCTCGCCGCGGGGCAGTTCCCCTCCTCTGCCCCCAGCGCTTTCGCGATCCCGAAGTCGATCACCTTCGGCACCGGTTTGCCATCCACCTCGATCACCAGGATGTTCGACGGCTTCAGGTCGCGGTGCAGGATCGACTTCTGATGCGCATGCTGGATCGCATGGCAGACGGGGATGAAAAGCTCCAACCGCTCCGCGACCCCCAGCTTCCGCTCATCGCAGTAGTCGGTGATCGGCACCCCGCGGACCAATTCCATCGCGAAGTAAGGCCGGCCGTCTGTCGTCGTTCCGGCATCGATCACCGCGGCAATGTTCGGGTGATCCATCATCGCCAGCGCCCGGCTTTCCGCCTCGAAGCGCGCGATGATCTCGCGGCTGTCCATTCCCGCCTTGACCAGCTTCAGCGCCAGATCCCGCCGGATCGGCACGCGCTGGATTGCCTGCCAGACCCGTCCAAAGCCGCCTTCACCCAGGAGAGCAACCAGTTCGTAGGGCCCGACCGTGTCGCCGGGCTTTTCCAGACGCACCTCGAATCGCTTCGAACAATCGCTTCCATCGAACGTATGAAACCCGAGATCGAAGAGACCCTCGGCCGCGCCGGTGGTCGAGTCAGCCGGTGTGTCCGGTGACGGGGGTTCTTCGCTCATAAGGAGGGAGGGAAATCTAACTGCGCAGGGCAGCCCGCAGGGCCGTGAGTTCCTGGTCGATCTGCTCGTCCGTCGGATTCACCAGCGTCCCGGCGATCTGTTCCCTCAGGCAATCGCGGAACTTGCGGCGCAGGCGGCTGACCATCTTCCGCACCGCTTCCTCGTGATTCGCCAGGGTGGCCGCGGCGACGGCATAGTTGCCCTCCGCCACGGAGTCGGGGCTCAGGAAGGCCTCCAGGACATGGAACTGGGACTCGCGGCCGGCCGCGACTTCACGGGCCCGCAGTTCCTCGCGGGTCGCCCGCAGGACGGTAAAGGCCCAGCTGCGATCAAAGAGGGCTTCCGGAGTGGCCGGATCGTTGCTGTCGCGGAGGTAGCGCTCCTCACCCTGCTCCAGGTCCAGCGAGAAAGCGGCGATCCCCCCGCCCCGCTTCAGGGCGCGGTCGCGATCCTTCACGCCTTCGATGTAGCGTTGAAAGACGGCCAGCAGAAAGGTGCGCAGCTTGCCCCGCTCCTGCTGCGCGGAGGCCAGGATGTCCTTCTCCAGCAGATAGCAGAAAAACCCCT
>JAQGPE010000196.1 GCA_028293225.1 Akkermansiaceae bacterium
CTCCTCGTCCTGCTGGCCCTCGCTGCCTGCAAATCCGACCCGCCTGCGCCTTCCCCGGCGGAGGAGGCGCGCACCAATCTGCTGAAGGAACTGCGCGGTGCGGCGGCGGGTGCCGAGTTCCGGAAAATCCTGGCGGAAGAGCCCGGCGCGACCGATCTGGCCAAGCAGGATCTCAAGGATGCGACCGCGCGCCTCGGCACCATCGAGCGTCGCGCGATCCAGAACGGCCTGATTTCCGAACAGATCGACCCAGAGGTCGCCGCCGGCCAGAAGCTCGGCGCGGAAAATGCCAGACAGACCCTCGACGACCGCGCCGCCCGCAAGGCCGCCGAGTCGAAGCCGTGATTCGTTTCCTCACTGGCCGGAAAACCGCCGGAACAGCGCCAGCAGGCCGCTGAGCACGAGGCTCACGACGATGCAGGTGACCACCGGAAAGTGAAAGGAACCGCGCTGGCCCTCGACGTGGATGTCCCCGGGCAGCCGGCCCAGCCAGCCGAACCAGCGGCCGCCGCCCAGCCACAGGAAGACGCCCAGCAAGGCCAGGGCGATCCCGGCGGCGAACAGCAGCTTTCCGATTGGTTCCACCTCTTCAAAATGCACGGATCGCGGCGGCCCTCAACCGCCGATCGGCGCAAAAAGCCGTTGGCAAAGACCGGATGGTCGTCACAGGCTTCCTGCATGCAGCGCTTTGCAGGAAAAATTGCGGTGGTCACCGGTGGTGGCCGCGGAATCGGTGGGGAAATCGCCCGGGCTCTGGCTGCTGAGGGTGCGCGGGTCGCCGTGGTGAGCCGCAGCGAGTCGAGCTGTGGCAAGACCGCCGACGAGATCAACGCGGAGTTCCCAGGCAGCGCGAAAGCCTATGCCGTCGACGTCGCCGACCACGAGGCGGTGCAGGCGCTCGGCAAGAAAATCGTCGAGGACTTCGGCACCGTGCACATCCTGGTCAACAACGCCGGCGTGACCCGCGACGGCCTGCTGATGCGCATGAAGGAGGACGACTGGTCCACCGTGCTCGACACCAATCTCAAGGGCGCCTTCAACACCGTGAAGGCCTTCATGCGCGTGCTGATGAAGGCGGAGGATCCGCGCATCATCAACATCGCCTCGGTCATCGGCCTCATCGGCAATGCCGGCCAGGCCAACTACGCCGCCTCGAAGGCCGGCCTGATCGGCTTCACCAAGTCCGTCGCGCGCGAGCTTTCCGGCCGCCAGGTGACCTGCAACGCGGTGGCTCCCGGCTTCATCACCACCGACATGACCGGTGAGTTGCCGGAGAAACTGCGTGAGGAGATTCTGGGCAAAATTCCGCTCAGCAGCTTCGGCAGCGTGCAGGATATCGCTTCGGCGGTGCTTTTCCTGGCGAGCAAGGAGGCCCGCTACATCACCGGCCAGGTGCTGGCGGTGGACGGCGGCATGACGATGTAAATCTCACGGGTGGGGCACGTTTCCTGCACAGGACCGATCATGGAACTATTCGTCATTCGCCACGGCAAGGCCGAGAACACCCACCTGCTGGACGACTCGGCGCGGGCGCTGGTCCCGAAGGGGCATGAGCAGGCGCAGCGCATCGGCCGCCTGCTGAAGCGCATCGACCGCCGTCCCCACATCGTCCTGACCAGTCCGCTGGTCCGGGCCCGCGAAACCGCGGAGTCGCTGTGTGCCGCGGCCGAAATACCCGGTCCGGTGATCCAGGGCTGGCTGGCCTGCGGCATGGACCCGGAAACGGCGATCCGCGAGCTGGTGGCGTTTTCCGATTTCGAAAAGGTCGCCATCGTCGGCCACGAGCCGGACCTCTCCAGCTTCATCGAGTGGATGCTCGGCTGCTCCGGCAGCACCGTGGAGGTGAAGAAAGGCAGCCTTACGTGCCTGGAGGTCTATCCTCCGGGCTGGCATGCGCGTCTGCTCTTCCACCTGCCCCCGGCGCTGATCCTCGATTGAGCGGGCTTGGTGGATGCCGGGGCGCGGGCGGCCTCCGTCCCGCGATTCCGACGACGACGGGGATCTGGGGAATGACCGCGCTCTTGCCCCAGAGCCGGACCACTTTTGTGTTGGGGATCGTGTCGTGCCAGGGAGAACCGGAGAACGCTGAGATCGCGTTAAATGGAATCAACCGGCAGATGGAGCGGAGAAAGGCCTGCCTCCAGGTCAAGGGGCTGCCATCGCGACTGACCGCCTTGGTGCCGGTCACGAACTTCCCGGGCGTCCGGCCGGTGAGCGCCTCAAGCACGACATAATAAAAAAAGAGGCAGCCCGCGATCACTAGCAGGCCTAATCCGGGGTGTTGGACTCCGGTGTTGTCCTCTTGCCGCGTCCCGTCGAGCCGAAGGTAGACTCCGGCCCACGGGTAGAGCCAAAGCCTGAGACAGATCCCATCGAGAAGCCAGTTCGCGAACCGCAGAGAGATCTCAGCATTGATGTATTGAACGACCGGTCTTTCTGGAGACCCCTCCGCCGCTTGCGGGGCGGCGTAGGGATTCGGATCAGAAGTCATCGTTTTACCGGTTGTGGCTCCGGCGGATCAGCCGTCACCGCGGAAATCCGGCGGGCCGTCATTTTCATCTTTTTCCTGATGGCGGTCGGCATTGGCTTGACGATCCTTTTCGGTCGCTTCCACCTGCTCCAGATCGGTCAGCAGACGCTCCATGCGGGTGCGGTCTTCCTCCTCCTGGGCGGCGGCTTCGGCCTTGGTGCGCTTGCGCTCGTCAAACCAGGCCAGCCAGATGCAGGCCTCGTAGAGGAAGATCATCGGTCCGGCCATGAGGCTCATGGTCAGGGCGTCCGGAGTCGGGGTGATAACCGCCGCCGCGATCACGATCGCCAGCACCGCGTACGAGCGGGTCTTGCGCATCATCTCGTGGGTCAGCAGGCCCAGCTTCACGGCTACCATGACCACCACCGGCAGTTCGAAGGAAAGGCCGAACAGCAGCGTGAACTGGGTCGCGAAAGTGATGTATTCGCCGATCCGCCAGTCGTTGGAAACGCCCAGGCTGCCGCTCCATTCGTAGAAGAAGGTCAGCGTCTTCGGCAGGATCAGGTAGTAGGCGAAAAGCACGCCGGTCAGGAACAGCCCGAAGCCGATGCCCATGGCCGGCCACAGCACTCGCCGCTCATGCGCATGCAGGCCGGGCAGCACAAACTGCAGCACGAACATGATCAGCAGCGGGAACGCCAGCACGATGCCGGCGAAGAACGACAGCTTCATGGACAGCATGAAGGTCTCCGTCGGCGACAGAGCCGACATCATCTGCAGGTTCCCCGGACCTTGTTGGCCCACATCGGCCTGCGACTCGATCAGGGACAGGATCCGCTTCTGGGTCTCCGCATCCGTGATGCGGGACAGGAAATCCGGGCGCTGGGCCTCAGGCAGCGCCTTGGCGGCGCGCAGCAGGCGCACGGTGTCGGCGTTGTGGCGGACGGTGCCGTTGAACTGTTGGAGGAAAGGCTCGCGCTCCGGCTCGCGGAGATTGTTCGCCGCATCGTCCACTTCACGGGCCTTCTGCCACTCCTTCACGGGAATCTCCTTCGGCAGGGTCTTCTCCATGTGAATATACATCACCTGGTCGACCGGTTCGCGGAGCACCTTCATCAGATCCTCCTGAAAGGTGAAGCAGGCGATCGTCGTGATCGTCAGAGCGACCACGCAGCGGGTGATCATAACCCTCAGGTCCTCCAGGTGGTCCAGAAATGGCTTATCCGATTCCGGATTGGCCTTGTCGCGAAGCTGGAAGAGCTTTGTGAGGAGGAACATGATAGAGTGCGGGCGGATTGAAGGCAGGGATGCCGCGCTGAGCAAGCGGCAAGGACGGCACGATCCGT
>JAQGPE010000200.1 GCA_028293225.1 Akkermansiaceae bacterium
CGTCGGGCAGGCCGTCGCCGTCGGTGTCGCCGCTATAGGCTTCCACCAGTTCCCAGCTCGTCTGACCATTGCTGAAGGGATAGAAATAGCCCTCGACCTGCGAAACGCTGAGTTCGGCGCTGTCGCCGCCGCCGCCTTCGTATTGAGTGTAGACCATCGCATGGAGTCCCGCGGTGAGGTCGACGGTCCCGTAGGTGCCCGTGTTGGCGGCACCGGATTCGAAGACGTTCACTCCGTCGATCAGCAGGCGCTGGCCATCGTCGGAGTAACCGCGGAAGGTGTAGGTGCCGGCGTGGCGGACGTAGATGTTGCCCTTGGTCTCGGTGGCGAAGTTGTCCTTGCCGTTCGCGACGCCAGGGAAGGCCGAGTCGCCTCCGAAGTAGCCTGGCTGGTTTCCTTCACCCAGGAAATTGATCACGGAGAACTGGCCGGTGGCCGTTGCGGCGGCGTTGGTCCCGGCCAGCAGCGCGTCAGCGACTTCGAAGGAACCCACCGCGGTGCCGGCAGTGGCATTCACCTGCCTCACCGTGAAGGTGCCTCCGCCTGAGAAATTGCTGTCCGGCAGGCTGATCGGGAAGCCCAGATTCAGCGGATCATTGCTGGTGAGGCTCAGCGTGGCCACTCCAGGGGAGGTCGTGCCGTTTCCGGTGTAAGTCAGGGTGAAGGTCGTGCTGGCGCCCGGCGCGAGCGTCAGTGGCAGGGCCGGCCCGCTGGCCACGGCGAACTTGGCGGCGTCCGCCCCGGTGAAGGAATAGGCGGTGAGGGTATACGGCGCGGTGCCGGTATTGGTCAGGCCCAGCAGGCCGGCCTGGCTGTAGCCCGCGCCGCCAGGGATGCGGACCCAGCGGATTACCGGCTCCGGGTTTCCGGAAAGACCGCCGTCGAACTGGATGATCGGCGCCGTCGCGTTGAGGCCGATGAAGACCTTGTAAGGGCCGCCGGTGCCGCCCGGCAGGCCGTAGCCCGTGCCCGGGGTGTTCGGGTTGGCCGGCAGGCTCTGGGCCGCGTCCGGCAGGTTGACCCAGTTGCTGACGCAGACATAGTAGTCCCCGGATTTTCCGGCCGGGACGGTGTAGGTCAGCTTGCTGGCGCGGCCGGCACCGGCGGCGTCGTCGTTGCTGGCCACGACCGTTCCCGTCGAATCGTAGACGGCGACAAACGAGTCGAAGTCGTCATTGAGTCCATTGTTCTTCAGGTCGACCAGGATGACTTGCCCCGCGTCGGCGGACAGCTTGAAGAAATCGAAGTCTCCAGTGCCATCGCCATCGTAGCCGTAGTCGCCGTCCGCATTGTTTCCGTAGGCGATTTTGAGGCCTGTATGGGTGGCGTCGAGGCCCGTGAGGTTGGCCGTCGAAAGAGAGTCGTCCTGTTCGGTCTGGGCGATCGGAAGTCCCTGCGCGAACAGGGGCAGTGCGGAAGCTGCCAGGATGAGCAGCGAATTCCTGAATGTTCGCCCGAAGCCGGCGTCAGGGAGAGGGGTTCTCTGGGTCCGTGATAAAGTCATGGTTTTATTGGTTTTTAGCGACTTTGCAGGTTTTGCGGACTCCTCCGAAGATGCTGAAGGTCACTTGACGATCTTAGAGACCGTAAAAATGACGTAAAATCTTCTGATTCGTCCAACCGTTTGAACTACCAAGACCTCCTTTTGTTTCAAGCGATTTTTTCACATAAGTCCATGAGTGGTAACGATTCTTATTGCTTTTCGCACGATCGCAACCCTAACGTAAGCACTTGTCACGCCAGAAGTGAGCATCCACCGACCTAAGAAAGGTAACTTGTGTAATTGGCACAGGAATGGGATCGAATTGTCGCCTTCGTGCTCAGATCCGGAAGACCGGCGATTTTCTCGTGACGCGGTTCCTTGAAAAACGCGGCCCGGAAATCCGCTGCTGGATCGGGCGGGCAGCCGTCTGAAACCGCTCAGGGCTGACTTTCCGCTCGCGCGGATCGCCGGTTGGCCGTCGAAGCCGCCATTATGTCCGGAATTTCACCCTCGTTTGTATTTCGGACATGGCGACCAGGAATACCGTGAATCCATGACGAGCCCCACTCCTCGCCTCCCCGTGATCTCCCTCAGGAATCTGCCGGTGAATCTCTTCGCTGCGGTGATGAGTATCTCAGGACTGGCGCTTGCCTGGCGGTGTTCGGCGCATCAGTTCCACACCCCGATCTGGATCTCTCACGGCATCGGACTTGTGGCCGTGGTCGTATTCTTCCTGCTCAGCATCGCCTACCTCGCCAAGATCCTGAAGCACCCGGAGGTGGTCAAAAACGAGTTCAACCATCCCATCGCGGGCAATTTCTTCGGGACGTTCAACATCGCCGTACTGCTTCTTTCCGCGGTGATCTCGCCTTACGGCATTGCCGCTTCAAAAGTGGTCTGGACCCTCGGCTCGATCGGCACGGTGGCCTTGGGGTTTACCATCGTCAGCCGTTTATTCCGGGGAAAGATCGACGCCGGTCACGCGGTGCCGGCCTGGTTGATCCCGGGGGTCGCGACCCTCGACATCACGGTCGCCGGCGGCACGATGCCGATGGCCTGGGCCCGTGAGTTGAACCTCTTTGCCCTCGCGGTGGGGACGATCGTGGCGCTGGTGTTTTTCACGATGATCGTATCCCGGTTGATCCATCATCATGAGGGGCTGGCGACCGGCATGGTGCCATCGCTCATGATCCTCATCGCTCCCTTCGAAGTCGGCTTCCAAGCCTACACCAACTTCACGCGGAAGGTCGATGACTTCGCCGCGATGCTGTTCTATTCCGGACTCTTCCTTTTCCTGATTCTTGTTTTCAAAGTGTTTCGCCGGAGCATTCCATTCGCTGCCGGATGGTGGGCGGTGGGATTTCCTCTGGCCGCGCTGGCCAATTCCGCCCTCAAGTATGCGGCGGCGGTTCAACTCTGGCCGCTCGACGGACTGGCCATCGCCCTTCTGGCGTTTTTGTCCCTGGTGATCGTCGTGCTATTCATCAGAACCCTGCACATCATCCTGAACGGCTCGCTGCTGCGGGCGTGAGAAATCACCGTTGCCGCTGAAAAAGCCATTCCCACCGCCGACCCGCCGTGACTCCGATGCGTCCTCCCAGCCTGCTATCCCCTGATCCGAGTCTGAATGCCCGCAGGATTGCCATCCTCTCGGTTCCGGGGGTACAGATGCTGAATCTGACCGGTCCGATGGACGTGTTTTTCGAAGCAAACCATCTGATCGGGAATGCTCTCAAATACGTGGTGGACATCGTGGGAATGGATGCCGGCCCGGTCGAAGCGTCGAACGGCACCCGCTTCATTCCCGACCAGACGATCCACACCGCTCTGGAGGCATACGACACGATCCTGGTGGCCGGGAGTCCTGGAATCCGCGAATACGAGGAGGACCGGGAATTGATCGATTGGCTCCTGAATCGTGCCCGCCAGGCCAGACGCGTGGGAGCGACCTGCACCGGAGCGTTTCTTCTCGCCCATGCCGGATTGCTGGATGGCCGCCGTGCCACCACGCACTGGAATTCGACCGCCCGGATGTCGCGGATGTTTCCGGCGATCAAGGTCGATCCCAGCCCCATTTTTGTGAAGGACGGGTCCGTCTACACGACTGCCGGTGTGACCGCCAGCGTGGACCTTGCATTGGCGCTGGTGGAAGAGGATCACGGACGGAAGGTTGCGCTCCAGATCGCCAGGCAACTGATTTTGTTCATCAAGCGGCCGGGCGGGCAGGCTCAGTTCAGCATGCATCTGGCGGCCCAGATTTCGGGCCACGAACCGGTCAGAGAGATTCAGGAATGGATCATCAACCACGTTGACCAGGATCTGTCCGCTTCGGCCCTGGCTCTGAAGATGGGAATGAGTATCCGGAACTTTGCGCGCCTGTTCAAACGCGAGACGCAGATGACCCCGGGCGACTACGTGGAGGCGGTCCGCGTCGAAGCAGCCAGGCGGATCCTGGAGGAGGGGAGTGAACCGTTGAAGGTCGTGGCCGGCCGGTGCGGCTTTTCCAACCAGAGCGGACTTCGGCGGGCCTTCGTGAGGCGGCTCGACGTGACCCCGGCGGAGTACCGCGAGACCTTCCGCGGGTGAGGGGCTCTGGCAGAAGATGGCATCGCCAGGACGCCAGGTTTTGGAGATGCTGGAAAGGGCGGTGATCGATCCGGATCAGCCAAAAAAATCCGTGCTTTAAGAAACGATGTCAGTCGTAGTTTGCCTCTCCGCGCTGAAATATCCCGGCCGCTGATGGATTATTAGCCGGAGTCATTTCCGGCATTTCTTTTTCCTCATGCTCTCGCGACGCGATTTCCTGCAACGGGCCGCCATGCTCTCGGGCGGCCTGGGCGCCCTGGCTGCGATCCCGCCATCCATCCTGAAAGCCCTCAATATCGAGCCTGCGCGGGGCAGCACCTTCATGGACGCCGAGCATGTGGTGATCCTGATGCAGGAAAACCGCTCGTTCGATCACGCCTACGGAGCCCTGCGCGGAGTGCGCGGCTACGAAGATCCGCGGGCGATCACCCAGCCCGGTGGCAATCCGGTGTGGCTGCAGACGGATCGTGAGGGCGCCACCTATGCGCCCTTTGGCCTGAACATCCATGAGTCGAAGGCCACGTGGATGAACTGCCTGCCCCACGACCGCGGCTCGCAGGTGGCGGCAGGCAACAAGGGCAAGCACGACCATTGGCTGAAAGTGAAGCAATCCGGCCAGAAGGCATACGCGGAGATGCCATTGACGCTGGGCTACTACGACCGCAATGACATCCCGTTCTACTATGCCTTTGCGGATGCCTTCACGGTCTGCGACCAGCACTTCTGCTCGGTGCAGACCTGCACCACCCCGAACCGGCTCTTTCTCTGGACCGGCACGAACCGTGACCCGCGGGATCCGGAGGCCAAGGTCCGCCTCGACAACGACGAGATCGACCACGGCTCGCACGCGGACTGGATGACCTTCCCGGAGCGGCTGGAAGACCACGGAGTCTCGTGGAAGATCTATCAGAACGAGATCGACCTGCCGACCGGCCTGCGGGGCGATCAGGAAGCATGGCTCGGCAATTTCGGTGACAACCCGATGGAGTATTTCTCCCAGTATCACGTCGAGTTCTGCCCGGCCCATGTCGCCTATCTCAAGAGGCGCATCGCCGGCCTGAACGAGCAGCTCGAGCAGTCGTCCGGGACTTCGAAAAAAGCCCGGGCGCTCGAGAAAAAGAACCGCAGAACGCTGGCCAGGCTGAAGGAGAATCTGAAAGCATGCT
>JAQGPE010000219.1 GCA_028293225.1 Akkermansiaceae bacterium
GAAGCGGTGCTCCACCACCACGTACTTGCCGTAGTTTGAGCGCCCCGCCACCGGGCTGATGTAGACCACCGTCCCGTTCGCGATGCTCATTACCAGGTCCAGCGGATTGCCCGCCTTGTCCCGGTTCACCGGCGCGATGTCGATCCCCTCATGGAAATGCGTCATCACCACCTGGTCGCCGAACCGCATCGGCGTCCGCACAAAGCCATAGCCGCCCGCCTGCCACTCCTTGCTCGTCTGCCCCTCGAAGTTCCGGTCCACATACATGTAGAACTTGTCCGGCTCCCCCGTCAGCAGATGGTGGTTCGCGGTCGGCAGGTCGATGTCCAGCGCCAGGCAACGCCCGGCAATCAGGAGGGAGGCAGCAAGCAGGGGACGCATCGGCGGAATCAAAAAATCAGTCAGTCCTTCTTCTTCGCCGCCGCCTTCTTCGCCGCACCACGCGGCTTCGCCTCGCCGATCCGCGGGATCGACTGGTCGAGCTGCGCCACCTCGGCCTCGCTGACACCTTTCCAGATCACCAACTGCCCGTCATTCACCGGCTTGTCGATCAGCACCGCGTCCGCGGTCCGGCCGTTCACCATCGCCAGCAGCCAGCGGCCCTGGCTCATGTTCGTCACCGCCGAAATGCGGTTCACCGCCCCCGGCTTCAACTGCAGCAGCAGCCCGTAGCCATCCCCGTCCCGCGACGGAAAGGCGTTGAAACTCGCGATGTCGCGCGTGCCCACTTCCGGCAGCCGGCGGAACACCAGCTGCTTCCCGGCCGTCAGCTGCGGGAAGGTCATCTTCGGATTGTCACCCTCTTCCGCCTGCAGGTGGAAGGTCAGCAGCACTTCAGGTTCCTTCTTGCCCCCCGCCACCGCGGTGGACAGCGGAAGCACAGCCAGCAGCATGCACAAAAAGCGGCGAGTCGTCATGCGCGGCAGAATGAGCGGCGGATTCCCATTTGAGAATCCCAAAAAAAGCAGGGCCCGCCCAGCCTCAGCCGGACGAGCCCCGCGAAATCAAAAACAACCGCTCCGTCTCGATCAGAGCAGCGTCGCCACCAGCTTCTCCAGCTTCACGATGTCCGCGGCGAACTTGCGGATGCCTTCCGCCGTCTTCTCCGTCGCCATCGCGTCTTCATTCAGCGCCAGGCGGAAGGACTTCTCGTCAAAGCTCACCTTCTTCAGATCCGCCGAGGCCGAAGCCGCTTCGGAAAGCCGCTCTTCCACCGGATCCGTGGACTCCTGCAGCTCCTTCAGCAGGGAAGGACTGATCGTAAGCAGGTCGCAACCCGCCAGCGCCAGGATCTCGCCCTTGTTGCGGAAGGAAGCGCCCATCACCTCGGTCTTGGAGCCGAACTTCTTGTAGTAAGTGTAAATCTCCTTCACCGAGATCACGCCCGGATCTTCGTCACCTTCGTAGGTCTTGCCCGTCGAGGCCTTGTACCAGTCGAGGATCCGGCCGACGAACGGCGAAATCAGCTGCACACCGGCTTCCGCGCAGGCCACCGCCTGGGCGAAGGAGAACAGCAGCGTCAGGTTGCAGTGGATCCCTTCCTTGGTCAGGATCTCCGCCGCCTTGATGCCTTCCCACGTCGACGCCATCTTCACCAGGATCCGGTCCCGGGAAATGCCGGCCTTTTCATACAGGTCGATGATGTGGCGGGCCTTCTCGACCGTGCCTTCCGTGTCAAACGACAGGCGCGCATCCACTTCCGTGGAAACGCGGCCCGGCACGATCTTCAGGATCTCCAGACCGAACTCCACCAGGATGCTGTCGATGATCGCGCCCGTCAGCTCCGCGTCCTTCAGCTCGGACCCCTTGTGGGAGGCCACGGCCTTCTCCAGCAGGTGCTTGTATTCCGGCTTCTCCGCCGCCTGCAGGATCAGGGACGGGTTGGTGGTCGCATCCTGTGGCTGGTAGGCCTTCATGGAAGCAAAGTCACCGGTGTCGGCCACGACAGTCGTGAAGCCCTTGAGTTGATCGAGTTGAGTGGAGCTCATGGCGGGTGCGGGGTAGTGCGAAAGCAGAGGATTGGCGAGGCTAAATCGTGTCCGGACCCCCCGGGCACGGCCGAATCTCGCACGAAAACCGCCCGTTGCCAGAAACGAATACCGGCCGGTCCTCCGCAGGACCTCAGCCGCCCGTTTCATCCACCGCTGGGCATTCCTCCACCGGTGGATCGCCGAAAACCCGCACCGGCCGCTCCAGGATCCCGTCGAGTTGTCTCCTCAGCCCCGAGCTTTTCCACACCTCGCCGCTCTCTCGCAGGTAGTAGGACACCAACTTCCGGCGGTTCTCATTCACCAGGATATGCACACATGGTTCTCCCGTCGCCGTCTCCCGGATCAGCCCATGGCACTCCGGCGTCAGATCCTTCGTCGTGTGGCTGTGAAAAACACACTCATCCCGGTGACTGGCAAGAATCTCCAGCGCCTCGGCGATGAGATCGATCCGCTCCTGCTCCGGCAGTTCGAATTGACTACCTCCCTTCCCCCGCTCGCTCCAGCTCCCGTCGCGCAGCCGCCGGACCACCATCCCATGGCAAAACTCCTCCATCTCCCCACCCATCCAAAACCGGTAGGGAACACCCTCATCCGCCCGGCCGCCTGCCGTTAGATTCAGCCTTCTCACCCGCACCTGGGCCTCCTCGCCCCACGCGTTACGCGCATCGAATAGCTCCACCACGCACCGCACCACCGCGTTCGCAGGCACCTCCTGTCCCCAGTTCGCATCCCGGAACGCCAGGTGCGGCGAAATGACCATTTCGCGGATTCCGCCCACCCGCATCCCGGGCAATCCGTACCGAACCCCCGGTATCAAGCTGTCACGATCCTCCAGCTCGATCCACCACGGCCTGGGAAACTCCTCATTCCGCAGGATCTCGTCCCCGCGATTCAGGAAATAGCGCACGTCCGCCAGCGCGCTCATCCCGCGCTGCAGCTCCGTTCCCGTCCCCACCCGGAGATCCGTGATCTTCACCCCCTTCGGCATACTCCTCAACCTATTCACTCCCACCCCTATCGTAAATCCCAACCTCACCCCCTAAAAAAGCCTCCTGCCTTGGAAATCAGTTAATCGGAAAATCAGTTTTAATCTGTGATTCCCCGGCCCGAACCCGCTCAAACGCCCGGCCCACCCTTCACCAAACCTTGCGCCTTGCCCGCCGCCGCTCATCCCGGTTAGCTCTCCCCCATGGAAACCATTCGCGCGGGCGTCGCAGGAGCAGGATCGATGGGTCGCAATCACGCCCGCGTCTTCAGCCTCCTCCCCCAGGCCGAACTCTGCGCCATCTACGATGCCGACTCCGGCCGTGCCCGCGCCATCGCCGATGAATTCGGCGGCGAGCCCGTCGACTCCCTCGAAGCCCTCGCCGAGCGGGTCGATGCCGCCAGCGTCGCCGTCCCCACCCTCTATCACCGCGAAGTCGGCTGCCGCCTCATGGAGGCCGGCGTCCACATCCTGATGGAAAAACCCATCGCCCCCTCCGTCGAAGACGCCCGCGAACTCGTCGAGGTCTCGAAGCGCACCGGCCGCATCCTCCAGATCGGCCACATCGAGCGCTTCAACCCCGTCATGCGCTCCCTGGAGGCCCGCCTCACCAAGCCCCAGTTCATCGAGGCCCATCGCCTCTCCCCCTTCCCCAATCGCAGCATCGATATCGGCGTTGTCCTGGATCTCATGATCCACGACCTCGAAATCATCCTCCACCTCGTCCACTCCCCGGTGGAGAGCATCGACGCCGTCGGCATCCCCGTCCTGACCCGCAGCGAGGACATCGCCAACGCCCGCATCCGCTTCGAGAACGGCTGCGTCGCCAATCTCACCGCCAGCCGCATCAGCCCGGAACGCATGCGCAAAATCCGCGTCTTCCAGGGCGACTGCTACCTCTCGCTCGACTACCAGGAGCAGACAGGCCAGATCCACTGGAAGGAAGGCATGTCGATCCAGCGCGCCGAAGTCGAAGTC
>JAQGPE010000221.1 GCA_028293225.1 Akkermansiaceae bacterium
GCAGGTGGACGGCTGGAAGCTCGTCACCGCCGCGGTCCACGCCGCCGGCGGGCTCATCGTCGCCCAGCTCTGGCACGTCGGCCGCATTTCCGACCCGGTCTACCTGAACGGCGCCGCACCGGTTTCCGCCAGCGCCATCGCCCCGGACGGCTACGTCAGCATCATCCGCCCGCAGAAGCCCTACGTGACTCCGCGCGCCCTCGAGCTGAACGAAATTCCGGCCGTCATCGCCGACTACCGCAAGGCCGCCGAAAACGCCCTTGAAGCCGGCTTCGACGGCGTCGAAATCCATGGGGCCAACGGCTATCTGCCGCACCAGTTCCTCGCCGACCGCACCAACAAACGCACCGACGAATACGGCGGCTCGATCGAAAACCGCGCCCGCTTCATGCTGGAAGCAATCGACGCCGCGATCTCCGTCTGGGGCGCCAACCGCGTCGGCCTGCACATCTCGCCCCAGGGCCGCTCCCATGACATGGGCGACTCCGATCCGGTCGCGACTTTCGGCTACGTCGCCCGCGAATGCCGCAAGCGCGGCCTCGCCTTCATCTTCGCCCGCGAAGCCTACAACGAGCCTCATCGCCTCAGCCCCGGGATCCGCGAGGCCTTCGGCGGCGCCTTCATCGTCAACGACGGTCTGACCAAGGAGCAGGGCGAAAAGCTCGTCGCCACCGGCCAGGCCGACGCCGTCTCATGGGGCCTGCTCTACATCGCCAATCCGGATCTCGCCCTGCGCTTCGCCCTCGACGCGCCGCTCAACCCGCTTGGCGAAAACGTCTACGGCGGTGGCCCCGAAGGCTACATCGACTACCCTACGCTCGAAAACGCGACCCACTCGGTCTGATCATCCCCTACCGCCATGAAACGCCTCGCCGACACCCGCCTCTCCGTCCTCGATCTTTCCCCCATCATCCAGGGAGGAACGGTCGCGGACAGCTTCAGGAACAGTGTCGACCTGGCGCGTCATGCCGAGAGCCTCGGCTACCACCGCTTCTGGCTCGCCGAGCACCACAACATGCCCGGCATCGCCAGCGCTGCGACCTCGGTCCTCATCGGCCACGTCGCGGGGCAGACCTCCACCATCCGGCTCGGGTCCGGCGGCGTCATGCTGCCGAACCACGCGCCGATGGTGATCGCCGAACAGTTCGGCACTTTGGAAGCCCTCTACCCGGGGCGCATCGACCTCGGTCTCGGTCGCGCCCCGGGCACGGATGGCATCACCTCCCGCGCCCTCCGCCGCGATCCTTCCGCCGCCGACGACTTCCCCGACCAGGTCGCAGAGCTGATCCGCTACCTCGGTCCCGCCGTCGACGGCCAGCGCGTCCGCGCCATCCCCGGCGTCAACAGCAAGGTCCCCGTCTGGCTGCTCGGCTCCAGCACCTTCAGCGCCCAGCTCGCCGCCATGATGGGCCTGCCCTTCGCCTTCGCCTCCCACTTCGCGCCACGCCTCCTCCACGAAGCCCTTCGCCTCTACCGCTCGCGCTTCACCCCCTCGGCCTTCCTTCAGGAACCCTACGCCATGATCGGTCTGCCGGTCATCGCCGCCGACAGCGACGAACAGGCCCGCCATCTCTCGACCTCCTCGTATCAGCAGATCCTCAATCTCATCCGCCACGTCCCCACCCCGGTCCCGCCGCCCGTCCCCAGCATGGACGGCCGCTGGAGCGCCGCGGAGGAAAACGGCGTCATGGATTTCTTCGGCGAGGCCATTATCGGCGGCCCCGACACCGTCCGCCAGAAACTCGAGGACATCGTCGAACGCACCCAGGCCGACGAACTGATCATCCACTCCCAGTTCTACCGTCACGAGGACCGCAAGCGCTCCTACGAAATCGTCGCCGCCGCCCGCAGCGCCGGCCAGGCGGCTCTGACATGAAAGAAACTACGATACAGATCGTAATTCGCTCACTCGAAAGCTATTTGCGGTAAAGAGACAGGATGCTTTCCTGCCTTTCTGCGGAAAGATCCTTGAGATCATCGGGAACGAGCCATCCTCGGCGGAGGAAGATCGCGAAGAAAAATTCGATCATCAATTTGTCGAACTGAAATTCACCATGCACCTCTTTCCGCCATCCGCGAATCTCAGATTCCAGCGCCCATAGGTCATCGAGACTCTTCACCGGAAAGGCCTTCAGCTTCTCAAGATAGGTCTTCTCCGCAGCTTCATGAGCTCGCTCAAAAATCGCCCGGGCTGCCGCCTTGTCCTTTTTGGTCCATTCGTCATTCATTCGACTTCGCCGATTTGATACAACTTCACCTGCCAACCTTCAAGAACGCCGTCGGCCCGCACATCTCAATGAACCTCCTCGTCTGGGACTTCGACGGCACCCTCGGCTATTGCGATGGCCTGTGGAGCGGCGTGTTCGCCCATCTCCTTGCCACCGAGCTTCCCGGACTGATCGTGGACCGCGAGCAGATCGCCGACGCCCTCCAGACCGGCTTCCCTTGGCACGATCCTCACCTCCCCCACACCCACCTCGTCACCGCCGACGACTGGTGGTCGTCCCTCGATGAAGTCCTCCGCAATGCCTTCGCCTCCCTCGGCGTCCCACCGGATCGCTGCCCCGACCTCGCCGCGCTGGTCCGCCCCTACTACTGTTCCCAGCATCGCTGGCAGCTCTTCCCTGACACCATCGCCTGCCTCGACCAGCTCAGCGCCGCCGGCTGGCGGCACATCGTTCTTTCGAACCACGTTCCCGAACTCCCGCAGATCATCGCCGGCCTCGGCATTCACGACCGCTTCGACCGCATCGTGAACTCCGCCGTCACCGGCTACGAAAAGCCCCATCCGCTCGCCTTCGCCAAGGCCATCGAAGGCCTTCCGGAAATCGAGCGGCACTGGATGATCGGCGACTCTTTTACGGCTGATTTCGAAGGCGCCGTGCAGGCCGGCTGGCCCGCCATCCTCGTTCGCCGCCACCACGACACCGCCTCTCCTTTCTTCGATTCCCTGGAGCAACTGCCCGCCTTCCTGAACGCCACCGGTTAGATCCGCCATTACGATGACGCCGTATTCTTCCAAGCCGGGATGACTTGAGATCCGGCCGCCTTAACTTCACGATAGTCCCCGTGATTCAATGCAATCCCCAGGGAATCTGCTCCAGCAATTACTACCTCAACGGCGAGGGCCACGACGGCTCAGTCGAGCTCCACTGGACCGGTGAGTCAGGCAGCCTCATGGTCGATGGCCGCCACTTCCGGGTCCTCAAGGAAGGCTTCTTCTCCCCCACCTGGACCCTCTATCTCGACGCCCAGGCCATTTACGGCGCACGCCGGATCTCGCTCTTCAGCCGGAAGATGGAAATCGACGGCGCCAATGGCCGGGCGACGCTTTTCCCGGATTCGGTCTTCGGCCGCACGATGCGTCTCATCGGCGGCGGCAGCGACTGCCTGATCCGCCCGGCCCACGCCTTCACCCGTCGCGCGACGATCGAGGGCCATTGGCAGGAATTCGCCCACGTCGCCTTCGGCTTCTGGCTCACCGCCCTGATCTGGTGCCGCCGCCAGCGCTCCGCAAACGGCGGCGGATCGTGATCCTCACACGTCGCCAAACTCCCCGGTCGAGTCCCCGACCCGCTGCGCCTTCACGCCCATCCGGTCCAGCATCGCCAGATAGAGGTTCGTCATCGGCGTGCCCTTCGGCGCTTCGATCAGACGCCCCGGCTTCAGCGTGCCGCCACCGTGGCCCGCCAACAGCACCGGCAGGTCGTCATGATTGTGGCGATTGCCATCGGCGATCCCCCCACCGTAAACGATCATCGACTGGTCCAGCAGCGACTTCCCGTTCTCCTCGGTATCGCGCAGCTTGCGCAGGAAATAGCCCAGCTGCTCGATGTAGAAGCGGTCGATCTTGCCGATCATCTCCAGCGTCTGCGGATTGCCGCGATGATGCGACAGTTCATGATGAGCCGACGGCACGCCGACCTCATCGAAAGTATGGTTCGATCCATCATGCGCCAGCAGGAAGCTCGACACCCGCGTCGTGTCGGTCTGGAAGGCCAGATGCATCATGTCGAACATGAGCCGGATGTGCGCGCTGTAGGTATCCGGCACGCCATTCGGCCGCAGACTCTCCGGCACCTCGGTGCGGAACTTCTCCGCCTGCTCGATCCGCTTCTCCACATCGCGCGTCGCGGTCAGATACTCGTCCACCTTCGCCCGGTCGGAGGAGCCCAGCCGCTGCTGCATGCGCTTCGCATCGTCCATCACGAAGTCCAGGATGCTCTTCCGGTAGATCCGCCGCCGCGCATCCTCCTTCGGATTGCCCGAGCCGAACATTTTCTCGAACACCAGCCGCGGATCGCGCTCGGCCGGCGCCGGCGTGGTCTCATTAATCCAGGACAGGTTGAACTGATACGCGCAGGAGTAGCCGGAGTCGCAGTTGCCCGAAGAACGCGGCGGATCGGTGGAAAGCTCCAGCGACGACAGCCGCGTCTGGCCGCTCAGCGCATGCGCGGCGATCTGGTCCACCGACTGGCCCGCGCGGATGTCCGCACCCGCCGTCTTGCGCACCTGACAGCCGGTCAGGAAAGTCGCATTCGCCCGCGCGTGGTCGCCCGCCCCGTCGCCATGGGCCATGGCCTTGTCGTGATCCAGCCCGCGCATCACCGAGAAATGCTCGCGCAGATCCGCCAGCGGCTCGAGCGTCTTCGACATCGCGAATCCCGCCCCGCTGCCCGTCGGCCGCCACAGATCCAGGTTCACCCCGTTCGGAATGTAGATGAAGGCCATCCGCGTCGGCGAGGCCACCGCCGCGGCGGCGCCCTCGGCAGCGCGCAGCTGCTGCAGGGACGGCAGCGCCAGCGTGGCGGCGATACCCTTCAGGAAAGTCCGGCGTGGTGTGATCATGATCTCAATGGTGCTCGTACGTTCAGGGGAAAGCGCTCAGCCATCCCCGCGGCGGTATTGGAATGGCACCGAGCGGATCACCGCCCGGAGCATGACATGGGAGTCGCCTCCCCCGGCCTTCGTTTCAGATACGATGCGGTCGATCGCCGGTTTATCAAACCAATCCAGCCCGCGGCCCAGCGCATAGGTGAGCATCCGCGAGGCCACCGCGCGGTAAAACTCGTCGCCGTGATCGTTGATCAGCAGATTGCGCAACTCCTCCACGCCCGTGAATTTCTTGCCGTCGATCAACTGCCCGGAGGTGTTGATCGGCTTCCCGTTCTCCAGATCCCGCCACGCGCCGGTGGAGTCGAAGTTCTCCAGCCCGAAGCCGATCGGATCCATCAGCGCGTGACAGGAGGCACAGCCGGGGTCCTTGCGATGCAGCTCCATCTGCGCCCGCAGGCTCGGCTGATCACCATGCTTCGACGGCGGATCCAGCTGGGGGATGTTCGGCGGCGGCGGTGGCGGCGAGGTATCCAGCAGATTCTCCAGCACGTACTTCCCGCGCAGCACCGGCGAAGTCCGCAGCGGATAGGAGGTCAGCAGCAGAAACGAGCCCTGCCCCAGCAAGCCGCGGCGGCGCCCGTCCGGCAGCGCCACCTTGCGGAACTGCGGGCCCTCCACCCCGGCGATGCCGTAGTGCTTGGCCAGCGCCTCATTCAGGAATGTGAAATCCGCATC
>JAQGPE010000247.1 GCA_028293225.1 Akkermansiaceae bacterium
GTGCTTGTGCTTGCGGTGCATCAGGCTGAAGATGGCCGGCACGAAGAAGAGGGTGGCCACGGTGGCCAGCAGCAGGCCGCCGATGACGGCGCGGCCGAGCGGGGCGTTCTGTTCGCCGCCATCGCCCAAGCCCAGGGCCATCGGCACCATGCCGATGATCATGGCCGCGGCGGTCATCAGCACCGGGCGCAGGCGGCCGGCGCCGGCTTCCCAGGCGGCGTTGACCGAGTCCATGCCGTCCTGGAGATTCTGGCGGGCGAAGGTGACCACCAGCACCGAGTTGGCGGTGGCCACGCCGAGGCACATGATCGCGCCCATCATGGCCGGTACACTGAGGGTGGTGTTGGTCAGGTGCAGGCCCCAGGCCACTCCGCCGAGTGCGCCGAAGAGGGCGGTGAGGATGATGAAGGGGTCCAGCCAGCTCTGGAAGTTGATCACCAGCAGGAAATAGATCAGCAGCACGGCGACGAGCAGGCCGACGCCGAGGCCGATGAAGCTGGCGCGCATGGTCTGGGCCTGGCCGCGCAGGATGATGGTGCTGCCCTTTGGCAGGGAGGCCTTGGCGCTGTCGATGAGCGGATTGATGTCGTTGAGCACGCCGGCCAGGTCGCGGCCGGAGATGCCGCCGAAGATATCCACCACCGGCTGCACATTGTAGTGGGAGTAAATGGGGGAGCTGACCGTGCGCTTCAGGGAGGCCAGGTTCGTCAGCAACTGGCCGGCGCCGCCGTCGCTGCCCGGGATGTTGGCGGTGATCGGCATGGAGTTCAGATCGGACAGGGACTCCATGCGGTATTCCGGGGTGCGGACGTTGACGACGTACTGAACGCCGATTCTACGATCCAGCCAGTAGCTGGGCTGGACCTGGGAGCTGCCGCTGAGGCCGAGAAGGATGGCGGCGGCGACATCGCGCTCCGACAGGCCCATTTGCGAGGCCTTGGTGCGGTCGACTTCGAAGCCGAGGCGCTGCAGGTTGCCGGGCTGCTGGACGCGGACGTCGACGGCGCCGCGGACGTGGCGGATTTTTTCCGCGAGCTGGGCGGCGGCCTGCTGGTTGGCCTCGACGTTGCGGCCGACGATCTGGATGTCGAAGGGGGCGGGCAGGCCGAAGTTGATGGTCTGCGTGACGATGTCGGACGGCAGGAAATAGAAGACGGTACCGGGGAACTGCTGGTTCAGGCTGATCCGCAGGCGGCGGATGTAGTCCTCCGTCGGCTTGTGCTCTTCGTTGAGGGCGACCATGACGTCGGCGTCGGAGGCGCCGGTCAGGCCGCTGTCGCTGTAGCTGAGGTTGATGCCGGAGTTCGGGATGCCGATGTTGTCGAGGATGCCCTTCAGCTCAGACTGGGGGATTTCCTTGCGGATCGCCTGCTCCACGGCATCGACCACGGCGGCGGTTTCCTCGATGCGCATGCCGGTCAGGGTTCTCACATGCAGGCGGAAGGAGCCGCTGTCCACGGTGGGGAAGAAGTCGCGGCCGAGGAACGGCACCAGGCCCAGCGAGGCGACGCAGAAGATCAGGAAGACCAGGATGAAGAGGATGCGGTGGGCGAGCAGGACGGCGAGCAGGTCGCGGTAGAAGCGCAGGAAGGCGTGGAAGGATTTCTCGAAGCCTTTCTGCACGGCGACGAAGGGGCGGACCCACAGGGCGGGCTTCGGCTTTTCGTGGCCGTTGTCGAGGTGCTTCCAGTGCGGGTTGCTGCGCTCGAACCACATCACCAGCGTGGGGACCACGGTGCGGGAGATGGCGTAGGAGGCGAGCACGGCGAAGACCACGGCCATGGCCAGCGGGGCGAAGAGGTAGCCGGCGACGCCGCCGAGGAAGAACATCGGCACGAAGACGATGCAGATGCACAGCGTGGAAACCATCGCGGGCAGGGCGATTTCCGCAGCGCCCTTGATGATGCCGTCCTCCAGCTTTTCGCCGTTTTGCAGGTGGCGCTCGATATTCTCGATCGTCACCGTGGCGTCGTCCACCAGGATGCCCACCGCCAGCGCCAGGCCGCCGAGGGTCATGAGATTGATGGTTTCGCCAAGCGCGCTGAGGGCGGCCAGCGAGGCCAGTACGGCGAGCGGGATGGAAATGGCGATGATGATGGTGCTGCGCCAGGAGCCCAGGAACAGCAGGATCATGACCGCGGTCAGGGCGGCGGCGATGACGCCCTCCCGCACCACGCCGGAGACGGCGGCGCGGACGAAGAGCGACTGGTCGATGAACTCGGTCACCTTCACGTCGCTGGCGGTCAGGGTCTGCAGGGTGGTGGTCATGGCGGCTTTCACCCCGCTGGCGACGTCCAGGGTGGAGGCGGAGCCGTTTTTCAGCACGCTGAGCAGGGTGCTGCGCAGACCGTCCTGGCGGACGATATTGCGCTGCGGGTCGGAACCGTCGCGGACCTGGGCGACATCCCGCACACGGATCACCGCGCCGTCGACGGTCTTGATGGGGACTTCATTGAGCGAGTCGATCAGCAGCGGGCTGGTATTGACGTCGATGGGGTATTCGTTGCCGCCGATCTTGGCCGTGCCGCTGGGGTAGACGATGTTGCCGTTGGAAAGGGCGGTGACGACATCGGTGGAGGAAAGGTTCTTCGACTCCAGGGCCTGCATGTTCAGGTCGACGGAGACCAGGCGCTGCTTGCCGCCGTAGGGGAAGGGCACGCCGGCGCCGGGGACGCTGATGAGGCCGACGCGGATCTGGTTGAGCGAGACGTCCTGGATCTGCTGCTCGTTGAGGGTCTTACTACTGATCCCGTACTGGAGGATCGGCACCGTGGAGGCATTGTACTGAATGACCAGCGGCGGGGTGGTGCCCGGCGGGAGCTGCCGGAGGATGGTCTGGGAAATGGCGGTGACCTGGGCGACGCCCGCGTCGGGAGAGGTGCCGGGCTGGAAGAAGATCTTCACCACGCCGACGCCATCGTAGGCGGTGGACTCGATGTGTTCGATGTTGTTGACCGTGGTGGTCAGAGCGCGCTCATGGCCGTAGATGATGCGCTGCTCCATTTCCTTCGCGTTGAGGCCGGTGTAGGACCAGATGACGCTGACCACCGGGATGTTGATGGCGGGGAAGATGTCTGTCGGAGTCTTGAAGAGGATGAACGGAGTCATCAACAGCAACAACAGGGACAGGACCACGAAGGTCAGCGGACGACGGAGGGCCAGCAGAACGATCCACATAAAAGTGTCGGGAGTGTCGTGAAGAGCGAATCGGTTAGAACGACCCGGCCAACGCGGGGACCAGTAGGCTTGGAAAAGGCGCAGGGAAAGCGATAATTCCGTGGGTCAGAGGCGGCGTTTACCCTTTTGTTCCCACGAATCTTGCACTGGTTCGAACGATCGCTTGATTCGCATAAGTTTCAAACAATGATCGTGTCGCGCTTATCAAAGCTGTTGGAGACTGTCTTTCAACGAGCTTTGTGAGCGAGGCTTCCAGGGCCGCCCAACATTTGTTGGAAAAAGCCGGCCCTAACGACTTTTGGAATGGCGGCAATCGCGTTCCGGAATGCTCGTAGATCCCCTTACTTACCGGATGGTAAGTTTTGTCATACAGGGGCGGAACTGCGGAAAGCCGGGTTTGCCGCGGGCGGCGTCCCACGCTAGGGGAGGGGCGTGTCCCCGTCCGCGCTTGGTGAACTTCTGGCCGTCTATGATGAGAACTTCCGCAGCCGCGGCGAGCTGGGCGCCAGCGTGAGCGTGTGGTGGCGCGGCGAGGAGCTGCTGGCCCATGCGGAGGGCTGGCAGGAGCGGGAGAAGACCCGGCCGTGGACCACGGACACCATGGTGCCGGTTTACTCCGCGACCAAGGGGCCGTCGGCGGCGACGCTGCTGCTGGTGCTGCATGAGCGCGGGCTGGGACCGGAGACGCCTGTTAGAGAGGTGTGGCCGGCTTTCCCGGTGGCGGAGGCGACCTTTGCGGAGCTGCTGTCGCACCAGTGCGGCCTGGCGGCGCTCGACCGGCGGGCCGATCTTTCGAACCACGCCGAGGTGGTCGCGGCGCTCGAGGCGCAGGCTCCGGCCTGGGCGCTGGGGCAGGGCCACGGGTATCACCCGCGGACCTTTGGCGCGCTGCTGGAGGAGCCGGTGCGGCGCCTGACCGGCGGCACGCTGGGGGCGGCGTGGCGGGAAAAAATCGCGGCGCCGCTCGGGCTGGAATTCTGGATCGGCCTGCCGGAAGCGCAGTGGCCGCGGGTGGCGAAGCTGTATCCGGGCAAGGCCGCGCAGGAGGATTTCCAGGACGGCTTCTACAAGGAATTCAACACCGAGGGGACGCTGACGCGGCGGGCCTTCGGGTCGCCGCGCGGGCTGCACTCCGTCCAGGAGATGAACCAGCCGAAGGCGTGGACGGGCGGCTACCCGGCGATGGGCGGGGTCGGCACGGCCTCGGCGCTGGGGAAATTCTACCAGGCGGCGATCGGGGCGATCGACAGCCCGCTGCCGGAGGCAGTGCGGCAGTGGCTGGCGACGCGGCAGTCCGACGGGCCGGACCGGATCCTGATCCAGCCGACGGCCTTTTCCTGCGGCTGCCAGATGGATCCGTTGGATGAAGGCGGCGAAAAGCTGCGCCAGCTCTATGGGCCATCGCTCACGGCCTTCGGGCATCCGGGCGCGGGCGGCAGCCATGCCTTTGGCGATCCGGAGACGGCGGTGAGCTTCGCCTACATCATGAACCAGATGGAGCTGAGCGTGCTGCCGGGAAAGAAGAGCGCGGAGATGATCGCGGCATTGTTTTCCTGAGGGGGCAGCGGGCTGGATTCCCGGTGCAGGGCGAGGTTCCACTGGAATCGTAGTACCTCGATCCGGCTTTATCGGTCCGGGCGGGATGGTAGCTTCACTTCGCAGGCAGGGCGGCTTTCTCTTTTTCACGGTGGGCGTCAGCGTTCTTCTTCGACCGCTCCTGCGTCTCGGCGAACTCCTTGGCGTCGATGATTTTCTGGGCTGACAGGAAGGGCTTGATGTCCTTGCTGGTCGAAAGGACGCAACGGAATGGCGTCAACATGGACACCAACGAAAACCACTCCGGATCGAAGGGCTTCTCCAGTTCCACGGGGCCGGACAGGCGATGCTGGCTGTTGCCGAAGCGGCCTTTGAAATCGAGGGTGAAGGAATCGTGGTCGCGGGTCACTTCTCCGGAGACGTTGTCGCTTCCGCCGACGATCGCTTCGAAGGGTTGGCCAGCGGTCACTTTCAGGGTGAGCAGCGCGGCGGGCGGCGTCCCCGCGGTGAAATATTGGGTTCCGTCGGGGTCCCGCACGGGCTGGCGCCCCCAGGTGATGCGGAAGCAGTGCAGGTAGAGTGTCTCCCCGTCCGCAACAGCGATAGCCGGAGCGAGGAGAATCAGCGCGAAGACGAGAACGGCTTTCATATAGGGGGTCATGAACGGTTGAGGTGAAGGGTTTTGAAGGTCAGCGGGGCTGGATTTCGGGAGGCTCCGCGCCGGGGAGTTCCATGGCCTTGAGCAGCGCTTCCTGCAGGTCTCCGGGGGGCTTTCTCGTGATCCAATGGTTGATGCACTGGTTCTGGAGGTCGCCGGGCGGCAGGCGGTCGATCCAGACTTTGGCGGCGTCGAACTGGCCGCTGCGGCCGATCCAGCGGTCGACGAAAGCGGGGGCTTTCTGGTTGAAAAGAGCGGGGTGGGTGCGCTGGAGGTAGCTCAGCCAGTCGCCGGTTTCCGCGGCATTGGCGGGCTCGTCCAGCAGGCGGAGCACCGGGGCGAAGGGTTCGCCGCCAGACTCGAGACGCTCCAGGCAGGGCGCGGCAGTGGCGAAGGGAAGCTGGCGCAGGCTTTCGGCGAAGGCGGGGAGGACTTTTTCCAGAAAGAGGGAGTGGTCGTAGGGTGGGCGGGCGGCGAGGGCGTCCTGGAAGCGGTCAAAAGTCTGGGTCCAGGAGTCGGCGTCGGGCGCGTTCAGGGCGATGGCCTGCCAGCCTTCCGGCGAGCTTTTCCGTTCCAGCTCCTCCATGGCGGAAATGGCGGCGGCGGGGCTGCCGTTTTTGGCGATGGCCCCGATGACGGCGGTCTTGAGGTCCTTGCGATCGAGATCGGGAAAGGACTCCCAGTGGTCGCGGTACCAGTGGACGGCGTCGGCGGGGTGGGTGCGGGCGACTTCCGGGAGGATGATCCGGGCGCGTTTGGTGGCCGGGAGAGGACCGGGGTTTTCGGGGTCGGGCAGGATCAGGGCCAGGGCTTGGTCCGCTGGCATGCCGGTGGTCCGTTCCTTGAAGGCGAGCTCGTCCGGAGTGGGCGGTCGTTTGCTGGCGGATTGTTGGACGAGGAGGAGGGTCTTCGCCAGTTCGGTGCGGACGATTTCCTCAACCTCGGCAGGGGTGGGGTGGATGGCAGCCTGCTCTCTGGGATGACGCGGCCAGAAGATGACGGCCGTGACGATGAGAACTGCTCCGAGGATGATGGCCACCACCATCCGGGTTAGATGGTTCGGCTTCATGGGAGGGCGCGTGAGGTGCTGGGTGGGAGGATGCAGGATTTCCGGCGCGGGTCAAGATGGGAGGTTGATGGTCGCGGGTGGTCCCAACGGGTTCCTCCCTTCACCCTGCCCGCTGCATCTCCACCAGGTCCCTCAAGATCGCCAGGCTCTCGCGCTTCTGTGGGTCCAGACGGCTGGGCCATTTCAGCGCTCCGGCCGCGGCTTCCAGGCGCAGGTGCGACGGATCTTCGGTGGCCGGATCGGCCTTCCACAGCGACTCGTTGTTCAGGGCCAAGGTGTAGAAGCCGAGCTGCTCGCGGTCCGCGGCTTCCTGGGCGGCGAATCTCACCCGCCGCCCGGCCTCGCGCTCCTTCAGCAGCCCGGCGTTGGCCGCGCTCTCGGCACGACGGGTGTCCAGATTCAGACTCACCTCATTTCGCGTCAGCCGCTCCTTCAACCGCGCGGCGTCCTGGCGGGTCTCCGCGAAATCGGCGGACGCTGCCATCCGGGCGGTGCTTTGCGCGGCCAGCTCCGGCAGGTGCAGCCGGGCCCGGTCGGCCGGGTGGAAGCTGGCCGCCGGGGCGATCCGGTCCTGTTCCAGGGCCTCGTCCAGGCTGCTCTCGCCCAGCTCCCAGGCATCGGTGGAACCCGCCACCAGCAGATCCGGCACGACGCCGCGGTTCTGCGTCGAGACTCCTGATGGCCGGTAGAATTTCTGGATCGTCAGCCGCAGCGCTCCGGCATCCCGCCGCGCCGCGAAGAAGGGCATCTGCTCACCGATGTTCCTGACGATCTGCACCGTCCCTTTCCCGAAAGTCGAGCTGTCGCCGGCGATGACCGCCCTCCCGTCGTCCTGCAGCGCGGCCGCCATGATCTCGCTGGCAGAGGCGCTGCCCCGGTCGGTGAGCACCACCAGCGGCCCGTTGTAGACCGGCTCCCGGTCTTCCGATCCCAGCACGTCCACGCGGCCGATTCCATCCTTCACCTGCACGACCGGCCCAGCCTTGGTAAAGAGTCCGGTGATCCGCTGCGCCTCGATGAGCGCCCCGCCGCCGTTGCCACGGAGGTCGAAGAGCAGCCCGTCGATGCCGCCCGCTTTCAGCCGGACCAGCAGCCGCCCGACGTCGTCCCCGCAACTGGTCTGTCCGTTCTCGAAGTCGCGGTAAAACGAAGGCAGCGTGATCACTCCCAGCCGCCGCCGTGCGCCCTGCGGCTGCCCGGCCGGCATCTCGACGATTCCCGCGCTGGCCTGCCGGTCCTCCAGCGGCACCTCGTCCCGCACGATCGTCACCTTTCTTTCCGGTCCTGCCGGGGAGTTCACCTTCAGGGTGACCTTGGTGCCGCGCTCCCCGCGCACCAGGCCGATCACGCGGTCGAGCTTCATGAAGCCGATGTCCGTCAGCTCCCGCGGCCCGTCCGCATCGGGGTCCACGGCGGTGATGCGATCCCCCGGCTGCAGGCCGCCCTGGAGGTCGGCCGGGCCGTGGATGACCAGCCCCTTTACCTCCGTCGCGCCATCCTCCGCGCTCTGCAGCAGCGTGCCGATCCCGATGGTCTGGTGGCGCATCTCGTCATTGAAGCTCACCACCTCGGCCGCATTCATGTAATCGGTATGCGGGTCGAAGGACTGCGCGACCGCGCTGAGAAACAGCGCCGCCACTTCCCCCGGCCCCTGCTCGGCGGTGACCGAGGTCAGCAGCCGTTCATACCGCGCGGCCAGCCGCGTCTGTGGAGTCGCGGGATCGCCTGACTGGTCTCCGGAGTTTTCCCGCCGCAGTATTTCCTCCAGCACGGCGGCCTTCACCGACTGCTGCCAGCGGGCCATGGACTCCGCCTCGCCCGCTGGCCAGGGTTCCTCCCAGCGGCCCAGCGGCGCGGTCTCATTTCCGGTGAAATCGAAGCGGTTTTCCGCCAGCAGCCTCTTCGCCTCCGCGACCCGCGACGCCACCCGGCTACGGTACACGCCGTAGATTTTGTTCGCTCCCGCGAGGGCTTCCTCCTTCAAAAGCATTTCTCCCAGGGTGCTGCCGCTGTAGTCCCTGTGGAAGTCCGCGACATCCCGGGCGGTGAAGAAGGCCTTCCCGGGATCGAGCAATTTCAGGTAGTGGTCCAGAAAGCGACCGCTGACCTGGGAGAACGGCAGCCGGGAGAAATGGCCGTTCTGTAGCATGATCGCCATCTGGCGGCCGACTTCATCAAAGTCCGGCGGGGTGGGCGGAGCGGCGGCGGATAGATACGATAAACCTAGTAGAATGAGCGCGGAGAGGACTGAAGATTTCATAGAAAGAAGGAAGGAAGCGAAAATGGAGGGACATGGACGCGGGAAGGCGCCGGCCCGGGGACCGCAGCGGATCCGCCGGGCGATGCCGGGAAGGAGAGTCGCGGGCCCTGAAGCGGGCCGGACCGGGGCCGGGCGATGCGCCTAGCTCAGCAGGACACTTCGAGCGGAGGCGGGCTCCTGCCGCCGCAGGACGACCTCGAGCTGGCGGCCCGCGGGCGGCAGCCGGAAGGCCGGGTCATCCTCGACCGGGGCGCTCAGGAGAAGGGGCGGGCCGGACTTGCTGGCGGTGGCCTGCTTCAGTTCGAGAAGGGCCGCGGCCGGGTCGTCGGCAGGCGGCGAAAGCGGCGGCGCGGGAATGACCTCGCGGGTCGTCTTGCTCACGGCAGGGGCGACTGACGGATGGGAGAATGGGCGGGCAACGGCCAGCGCAACGAGGACGACTGCGGCCAGCGCGGACAGCGCACCCGCACCAATGAGGATCTCCTTTCGCGCCGCTGCCGTTAGACGGATGAGCCACCCGGACGTTGGCAATGGATGGACTGCCAGGACCTTGAGCACGGCGGTCTGCAAGCCGTCCGGAACCACTGGCGCGGCATGGGCTGGCAGGCACAGTGCGAGCAGGGCGGAGGAGGTGACGATGCCGCGCCGCTCCAGCAGCCCGCGCATCTTTTCCACCGCCCGCTTCAGCCGCATCCGCACGGCGTCCTCTGACAGGCCCAGCGTCGCGGCGATGGCTGCGTGCGAGCAGCCGGTGAAAAACCGCGACAGCACCAACTCGCGGTCGGCCGCGGGCAGCCTGGCGATGACTTCATCGATGACGGGCGAAATCTTTTCCCACGCGAAAGGGGCGGCGCTTGCTCCCCCGCCCTCTCCGGCAAAGGTCGCGGCGGCGGTGGTCTCGCGACGACGGCGGCGCGTCTCCGTGCGGATCATGTCGATCGACACCGAGCGGGTCACTCGATGCAGCCAAACCGGCAGGGTCAGGCCTTTTGGGAGGCCGTTGCCCAGAGCGGCCAGCCGGATGAAAACGGTCTGGCTCACCTCCTCCGCCAGGCCCGCATCCCGGGTCAGGCGCAGGGCGGCGGAATGCACCAGCGGCAGATGCTCCCGGACCACCGTGGCAAAGGCCTGCTGATTCCCGCTCTGCAGGTAGCGGTCAAACGGACTGAGATGCATTTCGGCGATCATCTTCAATGAGGTATTCGTCACCGCCCGGCGAAGACCGAACAATTATTTTGGGGCGAGGGGAAGAAAACACCGGTCGCCCGCTTTTGGAGGAAAGGATGCAGGTGGGGTTATTTCACACGGCTTAATGTGACAGGCTCATCGCCGAGCTTGCCGCGCAGGAGCTCCTTGGTCGCGAGGACCGTAAAGGCGTGGTGCGCGCCATTGCTCCAGGTGAGGACCATTTCATCTTCCTTAATCACCCAGGTGCCGGTGGCGCCGTTGGTGTGAGAGAGGGTTCCGTTGGGAAAGATGGTCAACAAGCCACCGGATTTTTCCCGCCACTCGCCGAACATGGATTGAGCGATGATGAGGTTCATCTCGTGTTTTACGACCAGGGCCTCAGCGAGGTTCTTGTCCTTGAGTGCCTTGTCGTAGAGCTTGGTGAGATCCTGGACATATCGCTCGCGCAGCGGGTCGAGCGCGGATTCACAGGCCTTTTGGAAATCGCGCTGGAGCTTTTTCGCCGGGGCGGGCAAGTCGGTGGTGGACTCGGCAAAGGAAGGACAGGCGCAGAGGATGACTATCAGAGAGATTTGAAGGAGATGTTTCATGATAGAAGGAGGCGGGAGACCGCTGAGGCCCAACAAACCATTCAAAAATAATGAGCACGAGAATGGGCTTGGCGAGGCAATTTGGGTGAACGGTGAGGTACCATTGGAACCTCAGGCGCTGCTTTTTTTCTCCCTTGAGAGTGGATTCATCTCAAGCCCGCCCGAACAGAGCCAGCCGGCGGTCGACGGATTTCCCGGGGGCGTCGGGGAGATCCCGGGACTGGAAATTCCGCAAATCGGCGATCTTGTTTCCGCCACACTGGACCAGGCAGGCCATGGCCTGTTCGTGCTCGCGGTCGAAGTAGGAGGTGATCGCCAGCAGCCCGCCGGGTTTCAGGGCAGCCAGCGCATTGCGGAATAGGACGATCCAGGACGGCTGGTCGTGCCAGTAGTTCTGGTGGCGGATGAAGACCAGGTCGAAGGGCGGCAGCTCCCGCATGCGGTCGGTGCGGGAGGCGTCGCCGGTGCGGAAGTCGAGCTGCCAGCCGGACGGCGCGGCGGGGATCCAGCGGCGGCGGGCCTCGGCGATTTCCGGCGGACGCAGGTCGATGCCGAGGTAGAAGACCTCCTCCGCGGCCGGGCAGGCGGCACGGAGCAGCTCGGCGGTTTCATCGGCGCGGCCGCAGGCCAGGTTCAGGAGGGCGGCTCTTGGCGGCGCGGCCCACCCGGCGGTCCGCAGACCGAGCGCCAGCAGGCCGCCGAGGCGGGCGATGTCCTCCGCGATTCCGGGGTAGCTGAAAGGCACGGCGGGGCGAAGGGGCGTCGTCATCCGCGGCGAGTCATCACCACCGGCGGCGGGATTTCAAGTTTGTGGAGACCATGCGGTTCCCGGCGCAGCGTTCATCTGCGGGGGACAGCAGGTATACCCGGGCCGGATTGAGCTATTTGGCTTTGTCATAGATCACCAGGAGAGGGTGACAGGCCCAACCTCTCGCTGGAGGAAGCTCCATGCCGTAGGGAGGATAACCCGTGGCCTGGATCGACTCAAAACCGACAATCTCAATGTCATTGAGTCCCGGCAGTTTTTCAAATTCCCGCTCTTTCACAGCGGTGGCAAAAACGACCTTGATTCGGGTCGTGTTCGAGGCTTCTCCCGCGGCCCTGGCCCACCAGATTTGCTTGGCATGCGATGGATCCTGAACCTGGTCATCGGGGCCTTTGAATAGTTCAATTCTCTGGGTGAAAATTTCGCCCAATCCTTTCCCGAAGAATGACCTGATGATAAATTCCCTGGGCTGGTCTGTGGGCGGCTCCCAATATTTCCCATGGGTGGAGCCTTTCTGCGCCAGGCTGGCTAGCATCAGGATCGGAATGATGGCATTTTTCATCGGGCTTTAGTCGATGCTATTTCCAGGGCGTTATTCAAGCCGAGCCTCCGGATTCGGCCGTCGTCCCGGGCTCGACGGGGTATTTCCGCTGAAGAATTGGCGGATCCGCGCATGGCAGTGCAAGGGGGTGATTTCCAGGTGATTGTCATCCTCTCGGGAGCCGTGCAAATCCCTCGCACGGGGATTTCAAGTTTGTGCCGGTTCCGTCACTGCCCTAGGCTGCGCTGCGATTCCTCCCTGCCGATGGTTCCCAGCACCCAGATCCGCCCCGTCGATGCCGAACTGCAGAGCTCCATCGCGGAGATCGCGGATCATTTCGCGATCGAGGGCGACTTCATCGAGGGCCGGGAAATCGTCAGCGGCCACATCAACTCGACCTACCGCGCGACCTTTGAAAAAGCCGGCGGGGTCCGCCAGCGCTATATTCTGCAGAAGATCAACGCGCACGTGTTCAAGGATCCGATCGCGGTGATGCGGAATGTGGAGTGCGTGACCCGCCACATCAACTGGAAGGTCCTGCGGGTCAAAAAGGACATGGGCGGCCAGACGCTGAATCTCTACCCGGGCCGTGGCGGCAAGGCCTGGGTGGTGGCGCCGGACGGCGGGGTGTGGCGCTGCTACAACTCGATCGAAGGCTGCGTGACCTACGACATCATCGAGAACACCCGCCAGGCCTACCAGGCGGCCAAGGCTTTCGGCTCCTTCCAGGATCTGGTCAGCGACCTCCCGGCCAGCTCGGTGGAGGAGACGATCCCCGGCTTCCACGACACGCGGAAGCGCTACCAGGCGCTGCGGGACGCCATCGCCGCCGACCCGCTGGGCCGCGCGGCGGGG